>DPWB01000359.1:951-21858 GCA_003527885.1 Candidatus Competibacteraceae bacterium | reverse complement strand
AGAATTTTCGGATAGGCTCTAAGTCCGAGTTTTCCCATTCGCCGTGATACGAACTAACAAGGAAGGCTTCTGTGCCCGGAAGTTGCGTGTAGGAGAGTAATTTCCTTCCGTTTTTGTGGAATGCGGAATCAACTTGGTCCTTGGACTCGTTTGTGTATGCCATGTCTATGAACGTTGCGTGTCCAGCCGGTGCGGCTTCAATCCAGACCACCTTTTTTATGGGTGAGGTTTGTGGCCGAGACAGAAAGTCCGATGGGAGCGCGATCCCAATTACCCGTGTCGCTTGACCGCTCCCTCGCTCCGGGGTCGTCAGTCGCCGCCAGCCAAACATCTTTCTATCCTGCAGAGTTTTAGGTGTTCCATACTCGGTTGTGAATGCGCTCCTACATATACCCGACTTATGAAAGCTATACTTTTCGATGCCCCCCATCTGTCGAATTGAGAGATATACGTCGCCTATTGGGGTTATCCAGAGCCTCCAAATGTTCGATACGTATCCGTCGGCACGTCTAACGGCAAATCGAAGGTCATGCAGGTTCTTGGACATGACACCTAACGTCTGAGGTGAGGGGCGGCTTGGCCGCGAAGCGGACAGGGCACCTGCAAGCGCAGCTCGCAGGCCGTCCCCTCCACCGATGGGTTGGGCAAACGCCCGGACAAGAGAGCCAGCACCAGCATCCATATAAAAGTCAGTGATGGCGATACGCCTGTAAAGCGGAGTGTAGGCCGACCGAAAAGACGAAGTGGGTTTGGCGGCAAAGCGTGTAGAAGTCGACCCCAACGGGAAACCAACGAAGCCACTGACGCAGCGGGCAGGCGTAACGAGGGAGACCCCAAAACTAGCGCGAGCCGTGGGCAACGAGACCAAGCCTGAAACGGAGCAGACCACGCCCGGCGTACGGCCCCGCTGCGCACCAGGGAGCAGCGAGAAGAAGAAACGAAGGAACAGGCGCTCAAAAGACGGTAAACCGGGGACAAGCGGAAAGCGGAGGCAGAGCGGAAACCCCTCATACCGAAGCCAATGAAGGAAGCCCCAAGCGCGTGGGGTAAGAAGCCCAACTATTGATTAGACCCCCTAAAAGGTGTGTTATTTTACACCTCAAATGAATTTTATTCCTAAATTTACTTTCATATCAATATGTTAAAATAACACATCACTAATAGCAGATGCTAAAGACCCACACATCCGAAGCCGTTCCTGGATGACTTGATGCATACGGGCATAAAAAAAGCTATAGGCCAAAAATGAAACAATAGCCTTGAGGCAGTATTCAGCCCGCCTTCACATTTCCGCCATCTCGAAAAAGCGTCGGGTATGGAATACCGAAACTTGAAAAGCGCGCCCTTGCCAGGATAGCAGCCGCTTCAAAACAAAGTCGAACAACAAAGAATTGTGCTCGCGCAATGCAATCAGTTCAGAGACAGCATCGGCCGGCAGCAAACCGGCGCGGGCGAGCGCCGCGGGTGAGGTCAACGGCAGGACACCGGGCAACGGATAATCGGAGCCTTGCAACAACCGATCATGCAGATCGCCCCGCTCCAGCAGCGTGCGAATCACTTCCGGCCTGCGGTTGCGCTGCGCGATCGCGGAAATGTCTCCGTACAGCCGACCGTCGGCTCGCGGCTCAGCGAAAAGCCGCAAAAACAATTCAAAACTGGGCCGGCGTGGGCCGTGCTCGCCCTGGTCCAAATCGACATCCTTGCCCAGTGACGCGCAGTGGGCAACGATGACCCGAACTCCGGCGTCCAGCGCCCGCCGCAACCGCAAAGGATTCCCCAAATGCTCGGTAGCGCCGCCGCGCACGGCCTTTTCCTCGCCGCAATGGACGATCAGCGGCAAGCGGCGCGCGGCCAGCGCCCGATAAAAGGCGTCACAACGCGCCGAGGCCGGGTCCATGCCCATCGCCGCCGGCAGCCACTTGAGCGCTCGCGCCCCGCGCGCCACCGCCGCCTGTAATGCGTCAACGGCATCAACCCGATAGGGGTGGATGGACGCCGCCCACTCGAAGCGGGCCGGAAAAGTCTCCGCCAACCGGGCCGCCCAGCCGTTGGGAATGTGGAAGGCCGTGCGCTCCTCGTGCGCTTGGCCGGCCTCGCCATAAAAGCGCTCGAACGCGAACAGTAGCACTTTGAAACCGGCGGGCATGGCGTCGCATTGGTTCAGCAAGCGGGCGGCGTAGCTCGCATCGACCCGACCCGGCGCGTTATGCGCGCAACTGGCGTTCAGGTAGAACAGCCGTTGCGCGTAATGCAGGGGATGGCGCAGCGACGACAGCTGCGGCCCGACTTCGATGCCGCTGCCGCCGTCGCCCAAGCCGGCCAGATGGACGTGACAATCCCAGACTTGCGCGGGATCGATGCCGCTCCACGCCCGCCGCAGCCACGACCCATCGAGCAAGGCCACCGGAACGGGCGTTCGGCAGGGGTTGAATAGCCTCCAGCCAGCCATTGCCAATAAAGCTTACAAGCGGCTGAGCTGCGTGTTGATCTCCCGGCTCAGATTTTGAATCCAGCCGTTGTAGTTGCTGTGGATGTTGGCCCCATCGTAGTCGAGGTTGTCGCTGTCTCGATAGTGAATACTGTAGGTGTGTCGGTCGTAGGGAATTTCCACTTTCGCCATATGCTCCCGCACCCGCAGCGTCGCCACGATCAGTCCGGGCCTGACCGCATTCATCTGCCAGCCCAGCGAAGCCCCCGCCCGCAAAATAGCGCCTCGCACATCCCCCATTCCATAATTCCGCGTGCTGGTGGTTACCGGCGCACCCGAAACGGTGTAAACGGGATTATTCCGGCAACCGACCACGGCCATCGCCAGCATGACAACCACGGGAAACAACAGTTTTATTTTCATGGCTTGTTCTCACTATCGTGCTGTTTTATCAAAACTTCATCAGGATTCACCGCTAATGGTAGCAGCCGGAGAGAACGCAGCAAGCCCGACGGATACATCCCCCGTTTGATCAATGAACCCGCCACCAGCTCGATGATGCGCGAGGTATCCCGCCACGGCCGGTAGTGGCTGGGACGACCTTGCGCCAAGTAGAGCGTTTCGATGGCCACCGCCGCCGGATAGCAGCCGCAGCGGGCGGCCTGGATCAACAGGGAGCTTTCGTAGACGAAGCCGCGTCGGCCCGGCTCGGGGGGGCTGGCCTGACGCAAAAATTCTGCGGGATACAACCGAAAGCCGGATTGGGTGTCGCGCAACGGATAGCCGGCCGCCCAGGACACCCAGAAATCGGCCATACCGTTGGCGAAGCGCCGCACGCCGGGGGCGCGGTCGCGATGGCTCAGCCGCGCGGCGACGATCAGCCGGCCGGGACAACGCCGGTGCGCCACCAGCAGCTTGGGAATATCCTCGGGGTGGTGCTGGCCGTCCGCATCCAGGGTGATGACGGCGGTCGCGCCCTGCTCCAGCGCGTGGCGCATCCCGCGCCACAGCCCGGCCCCCTTGCCCTGATTGTCCGCTTGACGCAACACGACCGCGCCCGCCGCTTCGGCCCGCGCGGCGGTCTCGTCGCGGGAACCGTCATCGACCACGATCACCCGATCAACCTGCCGGCGGGCGCGGCCGACGATTTCGGCGATGGTGGCGGCTTCGTTGTAGGCGGGAATCAGCACGGCGACCGGCATGGCCGCTCAGACCACGCCGCCGTTGAGACCGATGATTTGCCCGGTCAGATAAGCCGCCGCGTCGGAGGCCAGGAAACCGACCAACGCGGCCACTTCGGCGGGCGTGCCGGCCCGTTGCGCCGGGACCAGCCGCTTGATGGCGGCGGCGTCGAAAACCGCGTCGCTGGCCTGCCCGGCGATGATGCCCGGCGCGACGGCGTTGACCGTGATGCCGCGCGAGGCCAGTTCCAGCGCCAGCGCCTTGGTCGCGCCGTGCAATCCGGCCTTGGCGGCGGCGTAGTTGGTCTGGCCGCGATTGCCGGTCACCCCCGCCAGCGAGGAGATGTTGATGATGCGCCCCCAGCGGGCGCCGATCATCGGCAACAGCAGCGGTTGGGTGACGTTGAAAAAGCCGTGCAGGCAGACACCGATCACCCGATGCCAGCGCGCCGACGACATACCGGCCAGCGGCACATCATCGTGTAAACCGGCATTGTTGACCACCACCTGAATCGGCCCGGTTTCGAGGCACCCATTCAGACTGCGACGCACCGCCTCTTCGTCGGCGACATCGAAAGTGACGGTGTCCGCCGACCCGCCCGCCGCTTGAATGGCGGCGGCGACCTCCGTCGCCCGTTCGGGGTGCCGGAAGGCGTGAACGATGACATGCAGGCCGTCGGCCGCCAACCGCTGACAGATGGCGCGACCGATATCGCCGCTGCCGCCGGTCACCAAGGCTCGCCTCATCCCGGCTCGACCTCCACGCGCAGGCGGACGCCACTTTCCGCCAACACGACCGACCCCGTGGCCTGTCGGGCGATGGCGCACAGCAAGGGTAAAGCGCGCGCGGCGGGATTGGCCGCCCGTAACGTTTCCAGCGCGGCATCCTCCAACCGATCCGCCGCTTGATCCGCGACCGGCGTCAGCCGCAGCGTCGCCAGCCCTCGGCGAGTCGAAGCCGGATTCAACAGCAACGCCACCGCGAATGGCGCGACGATCGCGCGCCGTCCCGACAGCGGGAACGGCAGCGGTAAATCGTAGGCGACCAGCAGCACCCGCGCCGCTTCCGCCCAGGCCAGCGCCGCCGCTTCCAGCAAACCGCCGCCGAAGCTGCCGTCGTAGGCGGACAGGCTCGACGAAGGTTCGGTGCAGCCGGTGGCGATGGACCAATAACCGGACGGGGTGTTGTGCACCGACTGATGAAAATGCACCGGCGAAACCGGACGGTCGGGTTGGGTCAGCGCCGTGCAGATTTTATCCAGCACCTCGCTGTCGCCGCCGGAGGAGGCAAACACCGTTCGCACCGCCTCGCCCCGCGCTCCGGGAGCACGATCAGGATTGAATACCGGCGCTTGCGTCATCGCTTCTTGCGCGGCCTGGAGCGCCAGCTTGATGGTGGCGGTGACGCGCCGCCGTTCGTTGGCCGGCAGCAACGCGGCGGAAAGCGCCGGCAGCGGTTCGGGCCGGTAAGGCCGCCAGCCGGCCAATACTTCCCGGCTGGCGGCCCAACCCGTCAGCCCTGGCGCGACCAGACCCACGCTTTCGACGGCGAGCGACTTCATGCGCCGCCCCGTCCGAGCAGCAGGCTGCAATTGGTGCCGCCGAAACCGAAGGAGTTGCTGAGCGCTAGCCGCAAGGGCCTTTCCCGGTTCTCCAACACCACCCCCACGCCCAATTCTGGATCGCGCTGGCGGGTGTTGAGCGTGCCGGGAATCAAACCATGCTCCAGACAAAGGGACACAAAAACGGCTTCGGTAATGCCCGCCGCACCCAAGGTATGCCCGGTCCAGCCCTTGGTGGAACTGCACGGCGTTGCCGCGCCGAATACCCGCAGCACCGCCCGGTCTTCGGCGGCGTCGTTCGATGGCGTGGCGGTGCCGTGCAGGTTGATGTAATCCACCTGTCCGGGCGCGATGTCCGCTCGCTCCAGCGCCTGCCGCATCGCCAGCGCCGCGCCCGCGCCTTCGGGGTGGGCGGCGGTCATGTGATAGGCGTCGCTGCTCTCGCCGTAGCCCAGCAGCCGCACCCGCCCGTCTTCGGGCTCGGCCCATTCCAGCAGCGCAAACCCCGCCGCCTCACCGACGCTCAGGCCGTCGCGCTCGCGGTCCCACGGCCGGCAAGGCTGCGGGGAAGCCAGACCCAAGGCATTGAAACCATACAAGGTCGTCAGGCACAGGCTATCCACGCCGCCGACCACGGCGGCGTCGCAAAATCCGGCTTTCATCTGCCGCCAAGCGGACGCAAACGCCTTGGCGCTGGAGGAACAGGCGGTGGAGATCGCCCACGCCACGCCGGCCAACTCCAGCCAGCGCCGGGTGAAATCCGCGACCGAGAACACGTTATGGGTATGCCGGTAATCGAAGCTCGCCGGCAGTGCGCCGGTGATCGGATCGCGCTGGCGGTAAGCCTGTTCGGTGGCGCCGATGCCGGAGGTGCTGGTGCCGACGAACACGCCGATCCGGTCGGCGCCGTAGCGCGCCCGCGCCGCCGCCACCGCCGCCGCAAAGCCGTCCTGCTCCAGCCCCAGTCGCGCCAAGCGGTTGTTGCGGCAGTCGAACGCCGCGAATTCATCGCGCAGCGGCTCGTCCTCCAGACCGGCCACCCGCCCGATCCAGGTCGCCAGCGCGGCATCCTCAAAATCGCACGGCCGCAACCCGCTTTCACCGCGCCGCAACGCCGCCAGCGAAGCGGAAAGACCGCGACCGAGCGCGTTGGTCGCGGTACAAGCGGTGATGGCAAGCGGTTGGATGGCCATGATTCAACTCATTCGGTTCAACAAGGGCCGCGCGACGACCAGGGCGGCGATGAAACTGGCGGCGACCCCCAGGCTGACGGTCAAGCCGATGGCTCGCAGCGCCGGCAGCGCGGAGGTCGCAAGCATAGCAAATACGATCAAGGCGGAACCACAGCAGACCAGCAAGGCATGGAGGGTGCGGCGGCGCAAATCCCTATCGGTATCGGGCCGGCTGAAAAACAGGCCGTAATCGACGCCGACGCCGACCACCAACAGCAAGGACACCAGATGGAACAGCGACAGCCTCTCACCGAGCGCCAGCAGCAGCGCCACGGTGAACACCAGCGCCAGCAGTACCGGCCCCAAGGCCGCCGCGACCTGCCGCCAGCGGCGCAAACCCAACCAAACCACCGCCACAATCAGCGCGCCACCATACAGCAACCGCAGCAAGGCCGCTTCGCGGAATTCGGCCACCAGCCGATTGGTCTCGGCGCGCAAATCCAGATAGTACGCCCGACCTTCCGGCGGCGACGGCAGACCGGCGGCCAGCGTTGGCGCATCGCGAACCCCGCTCAAGGGCAGCAAAGCCGTCCAGCCGCGTTCACCGGCAAACAGCAAAGACCGGACCCGGACGCCCAGCAAGGTCTCTTTCACATCATCGGGCTTTAGCGGCGGCGCGGTTCGAGCGGCGGCGACGGCGGCGAGGAACGGCGCGAACAGGTCGGGTTTGAACGGCAACCCGGCCAAGGCGGCATTCAAGCTCGCGGCGAGCGCTTCCGCGTCCGGCAAGGCGGCCTGCCGTTGCCGCTGGGTGTGGAGGCTGGGCAGGTAACGCATGGCCCCATCGTAGCCGGCCAGCGCGCCTTCCGCCTGCCGCCGCGCCAGATAAGCGCCCACGGTCTCGCTGGCGCGCAAGGCGGTTTCGGCGTCGGGGGCGGTGACGGCGATCAGATGGCCGACCTCCGGCGCGCCCAAGGCTGTTCGCAGCTCCTGGTCCAAACGCAGCAATTCGCGCGGTACCGGGCTGAGCGCGGCCAAGTCGTTTTCCCACAGCGCCGGCGATTTGACGGTCAGGCCCAGCAGCGCCAGCGCGCCGCAAGCGCCGAGCGCCAGCGCCAACCGCGGCCGGGGCCGCAACAGCGCATCGGCCCAGTCGCCGACCGCGACCGGGCGCGGCGGTTTCCAATCTAGGGGGACAAGCGCCGGTAGCACCCAGCGGGTCGTCGCCGCGGCGGCCACGATGCCGGCGACGGTGTAAACCCCCAACTGGCTCAACCCCGGAAAACCGGAATCCAGCATCGCCAGACAACCCAGCGCGGTGGTCGCCACGCACAGCCGCAGCGTCGGCCACAACTGGCGCAGCGTGCCTTCCACCGTGTCTCCCGCCCGGCGGTGGCTGAACAGGTAGGTCGGATAATCCAGCGTCTCGCCCAGTAGCGTGACGCTGAACGCCAGCGTGATGAGATATATCTTGCCGAACAGCACATCCACCGCCGCCGCGCCGGCCAGCAGCGCCGACAGCATCGGCAGCGCGCCGAGCCAGACCGCACGAGCCGAACCGTAGACCAGCAACAGCAGCAGAACCACCGCCGCCAGGGACAGCCCGCTCAGCCATTCGGCGCTGGTGCGCACCCGATCTTCGGACAGCGTAGCCAACACGCCGGGGCCGCTCAGGATCAGACGCACAGCGCTGCCGGCGCCGGCAGCGGCAAAGGCTTGGCGGATGGTGTTGACGATGGCGCGCTGGGCGGCGAGGTCATACCCGGAGGCGCGGCTCTCGACCAACAACAGCGCCCGCGCGCCGTCCGGCGAAAACCACACGCCCAGCCGCTTGGCCGGTTCGCGCAGACCACCCAACCGCCGCAGCACGCCCAGCAGTTCGCCGGTCGGATCGCCGGCCAGCCAACGTTTCTGAAACACCGCCAGCGGCGATTGCAGTTCCGCCAGCCGCTGCTGCAAGCCGGCGCGCAAGCCTTCCGCCGTGAAGCGTTCCGGCGCAACGGTCGGACCGAGCAAATAACGCCAAGCGAACAGAGTCTGCAACTCGGCATCGGGCAGGGCCTCCGCGCCGTTGGCCACCCGCGCGAAGGCGCTGGCGGGCCGCAAGCGTTCCGCCAGCCGGCGGCTGACGGCGGCGCGGTCGGCCTCGGAACCGCCCTCCAACCCCAACAAGATCAAGCGGGTGGTCGGGCCGCTGCGCAACTGTTCCAACAACAGCTCGGCGACCGGATCGGCGCGCGGCGCGAACAGCGTCAAATCCGCGACCACCGGCGCCGTCGCCACGGTCCAGCCGCAAACCAGCACGGCCAACAACCAGAGCAGCGGGACCAGCTTGCGACGCACGAGGTTCAACCGCTCGCTCTCCAGTTCCGTTGGCTCAGCGAACCGTCAAGCCCATCACGCTGCGGTCGCCATCCGCTTCCAGCGTTTCCACGCCGGTAATCCGCTCGTTCTGGCCGCGCAAAATAACGGCGGCGATATAGCGGGCGGCTTCCTCGGCGAGCGGCGTCAGCCGCAAGGTCCAGTCGGCGGGCGTCCCCTGAAATTCCAGCCGGTAGTAGCGCTCCAAGGTGGCCCGGTCGCCGGCCTGGGTGGCGCGGATCGCCTCCACCAGCGGCCGCAGTTGCGGATAACCGTTCAGGTCGAACTGACGGCGGCCGGTCGCCGGTGTTTCGACGGTCAGCCAGTCCCCGTCAGCCTCGTAATCCTCCGGCTGCGGGGCCAGCGTCTGCTTGCGCAGAAAATTCGGCGCGCGGTAGTACAGTTTGCCGGTGGCGATCAGCGGCTCTTGCAAAACCGCCAGATGTTTTTCTTCCCGAAACTCGCCCTGTACCGCCGGCACCGCCGCGAGCAGCCGCATGACCTGATCCAAGCCGTCGTCACCGAAACCGGCCAACGGCCAACAAACCATCAGCACAACGACCCGGCGTTTCACCGATCCGCGCCTTCAGCGCCGGGTTGCGGTGCGATGGTCAGACGCGCTTGCGCCAACAAACGACCGGCGGCGCTCGCTTGAATCGCATAGATGCAATGGCCGCCCTCGCCCAACAGCAACCGCGCGGTGACCTCCAGCGGCGCGGCGACAGCATCCAGTTCGCCGGCGAACCAGCGCACCTCGCGCAGCGCGGCCAGATAGCCCGGCGGCGCGGTGTCGCCCGCTTTACGGGCGCGCAATGCGCCGTGGACCGCCGCCGCCTGCCCGCCGTATTCCACCGCATGAATCACGGAAAGCCGACCTTGCCGGCGCAGCGGGTTGGCCGGATCGCGGTGGGTCTCGGTCAGGCAGACGATGCCCTGCTCGTCCCAAGCTGTCACCGTTTCCAGCAAGCACATCGTCCCGGCATGAGGGATCAGCTTTCGGATTTCCGCTTTGTCGATCAACAGGGTTCCACCTCCAGTTCGAGTCGACTATCCGGCAGATAGGGCAAGGCGACCGCGCCCGCCCGGTCCCGGGCGAGCCGCCGCAACAACGGCAACCCGCGTGCGGCCGGATTGGCGAGGCGCAAGCGCTCCAGCTCCCCGGCCGGTAACGGTTCGGCCGCCCCGGAGCGAATTCGCAAATTCCGCAGGCGGGCGATACTACCGGGACGCGGGTCGGGCGTCAGCAACAATGCCAGCCCGAACGCGACGGCCACCGCCCGGAACGGCTGCAAGGCCGGCGGCGGCGGCGTGTCGTAAGCGACCAACAGCACCGGCCGATTTTCCAAGCGCGCCAGCCCGAAGGCTTCCAGCAGGCCCGCCGCGAACGAGGCGTCGAACGCGCCGACGCTGACCGCCGGCCGCATCGAACCGCTTGCAATGCTCCAATAGCCGAGCGGCGCGTTGTGGGTGGAGTGATTGAACTGGCCGGGCGACAGCGCCCGTTCCGGCTGGATCAACGCCTGACAAAGCGCATCCAGGGCTTCGGTGTTGCCGCCGGCGCAGGCGAACACCGCCGCGCAGCATCCGGCGTCCAGACCGGCGGTTGCCAGCGCCTCATCCGCCGCCTGCAAGGCCAACCGCACCGTCAGCGTCGCCCGGCGCGCTTCGTTGCGCGGCAGGTGCACCCGGTCGAAGCGCGGAGCCGCATCCCGGCTGTAGGGCTGCAATCCCGCCAGCACCGCCCGACCGGTCGGCCAATCCGGCAGGCCGGGCGCGCACAAGCCCACCCCGCTGATATAGACGCTCATTCAGGTGATTCGCGCCAGACTGTGCCGGTTGCCGGTCCAGCGCGACCACGCCTTGCCGACCGCGTACCAATGCAGATAGTAAGCTTCCCGCGCCAACCGCCACATCATGATCGGATCGTGGCGTAGCCGGTCTTCGGCGGCGCACAGCACCGGCCGCAACGCCAAACCGCGCGCCAGCGCGCCGCTGCGGGCCAGATGAAAGCGGCTGGTCACCAGCACGAAAGGGCGCTCGCGCAGTTCGGCGCGCAACTGCCGGGCGCGGCGCAAATTATCGAGCGTGTTCAGCGATTGATCCTCAAGGAACACCGCGACGGCCGGAACGCCTAGCCCGCATAGAAAATCCCGGCCGCATTCGGCCTCGCTGCGGCGGCCGCCGGTCCGGCCACCGACCAGCAGAATGCGCCGCCGGGAATCCTCCCGATACAGCGCGGCGGCGCGGCCCAAGCGGCGCGCGTAGCCGGGCGCGGCGCGGTCGCCGATCAGCCGCGCGCCCAACACCACGATCCAATCCCCCTCGACCCCGGCAACCGGCGTATCACAAGCGACCCGCCAAACCCGATACAACAGCCACAAGCCGCTCAATCCCGCCGTCGCCAGCAGCGCCAAATTGGACAACGCCAGCGTCGCCGCGCCATCCCAGCCGATACCGCGCTGGCGGAGGAACCATTTTTCGGGTATCGCCCTCGCTTTCACGCGGAATCCTCGGCCCAATAATCGTAAAAATTGAACCAATTATAAGGCGCGAGCCGAGCGTAATACTCCAGGCGGTCGGCGTAACGCTGCACCCAAACCCCGAGCTGCTCCTGGCGGCGGCGCGGCTCCAGCGCGATCCGTTCGGCGAGCACTTCAAAATGGACATCGTAGCGGTTGCCGCCCCGATACAGGCCGAAACACAGGATCACCGGACAACCCATCAGTCCCGCCAGCAGAATCGGCCCGATGGGAAACGCGGTTTCCTGGCCGAAAAACCGGCAGCGCACCGTTTTTTCATCCTGCGCCACCCGGTCGCCGAGCGCGCCGACCATGAAACCTCGCGCCACGCTGTCTTGAACTTCCAACAAGGTTTCCGGGCGACCGATGGCGATGACGGCTTGCGCCAACGCGGGATTGAGCGCCGCGAACAACCGGGTCACGGCGTGGTTGTGTTCGACGTTCATCAGAATTTTGATGGGCAAGTGACGCACGGTGGAACCGATCCCCCGCAGCGCCTCGAAGCTGCCCAAATGCGACCCCAGCAAAATGCAGCCCCGGCCGGACGCCACTTGGTCCAAGATCGCTTGGCCGCCACGAATCTCGATCTGAAAATCATCCAGACGACCCGTCAGAAAATAGACCCGATCCAGAATGGTGGCGGCAAAGCAGTGAATGTGGCGGAACACCTCTCGCCACCCCGGCTCCCGGCCGAGCGCGCGGCGCAGAAAACGCTGCGAGTTCCGGCGCGCGGCGCCGGCCGTCGCCAAAAAATACAAGGTGATGGGATACAGTAGAGCGCGGCCCACGGGTCGGCCACCGTGCAGGGCGATGGCGCGAATCAGCCACAGCGCCAGCGGGCTGCCCCGCTCCGGCAACCGCGCCCAATTCCGGCTCACGGCTCCGTGTCCGCCGAGATCGACAGCGCGTCCTCAGCGGGTCCGCCGCTGTTCGATATGCTGGCTCAGGGCGCGCAAGGAGGCGAACACGCGCCGGTTTTCCTTGTCGTCCGAACGCAGTTGAAAACCGTAGGTTTTGGAAATCGCCAGCGCCAGTTCCAGCGCATCGATGGAGTCCAGACCCAACCCTTCGCCAAACAGCGGTTCTTCCGGCGCGATCTCTTCCGGTTTGACATCTTCCAGATGCAGGGTCTCGACCAACAGTCGAGCCACCTCCAACTCGAATGGCGAAAGTGGTTCCATCGATAACCTCGTAAAATATGAACAGTAACGCGCGTTGCGGTTATAGGTAGTGGTGCTATCAAGGTTCGCGGATGCGTTGCTAAACTATATCATGTCCGATAAAAATAGCCTTTATCGATCCGAAATCAGAATTTTAATGGCCGCTCCCGCCCTTGTTTTTCGCAACCGCTTTGAGCTGACCCTCAGCGCGCGACCGGTTTTTCGGCGCGGGCCCGCATGAGTCTTGTCACCGCCTTTTATTGCGAACAGGCTCGAAGCGACCCGTGGCTAGACGACGAACGCCTGCTGGCGCTGGTCCACTTTGACGGCTGCGCTGCAACCCGACCGGACCCGCGAGTGTATTCCGTCGCATTGAAGGAATTAGGCCGCACCGCCACCGCCGAGGTCTGGCTCGGCGCGCGACCGGCGCGGATCGGGTTCACCGAAGGGATCTATCACGCCAGCGACGGCGAGGTGCTGTTTCTCCAATTGCGCCTGGACGAATACGCCCCGGACGCATTGCAACCGCTGACCGCCGTGGCCTACCGCCGCTTGTTCGCCAAAGCCCGCGCGCTGGGCTATCCGCATTTTCTGCGCCTCTGGAATTACTTTCCCGATATCAACCGCGCTTGCGACGGCCTGGAACGCTACCGGGCCTTCTGCGCGGGCCGGCATCAGGCGCTGGCGGCGGAGCTGGCCGAGTTCGAAATCCGGCTGCCTGCCGCCTCGGCCATCGGCACGCACGGCGGGGGCCTGCAGCTCTACGCGCTGGCCGCCCGCCAGCCAGGGCTTCAAATCGAAAATCCGCGCCAGGTGAGCGCGTTTCATTATCCCCCGCAATACGGTCGCCGCAGCCCCTCATTTTCGCGCGCCGTGCTGAAAGACTGGGGGGGCCACCAACACCTGTACATTTCCGGCACCGCCAGCATCGTCGGCCACGCCAGCTTGCATCAGGGGCTGTTGCCGCAACTGGAGGAAACGCTCGCCAACCTCGAAGCGTTGCTGGCGGAGGCCGAACGGCGGGCGACGACGCCCCTGGATTTGACGCTGCTGAAAATCTACGTTCGCCCCGAACTCGACCCGGCACCCTTGCGCGAGCGCATCGCCCGCGCCTTCGGGACCAACCTGCCGCTGTTGTTCGTGCGCGCCGAGATTTGCCGCCGGGAATTGCTGCTCGAAATCGAAGGCTTGGCGATCTCCGCCACCGTCAACCACGCTTAGGATTCTCCCTTGAAACCGGAAAAACCGCTCGAACCGCATCCGCCACTGCCGGACTACTACCCCGACCTGGCGCAACGGCCCGCGTTCGTGCGCGGGCTGTTCGACCGCACCGCCCGCTACTACGATCACGTCAACCGGCTGCTGTCGTTCGGTTCCGGCAGTTGGTACCGGCGGCGGGTTTTGACTCGGGTCGGCCTGAAGCCGGGCATGACCGTGCTCGATGTCGCCATCGGCACCGGCTTGGTCGCCCGGCAAGCGCTGGCGATCACCGACGACCCGCAAGCGGTGATCGGGCTGGACGTGAGCGCGGGCATGTTGCGGGAAGTGCGGAGGCTGTTGGACATCCCGCTGGTGCAGGGCTTGATGGAGCAGTTGCCGGTCGCCGACGCCTGTTGCGACATGGTGAGCATGGGTTATGCGCTGCGCCACGTCGCCGATCTTCACGTCACCTTTCGGGAATTTCACCGCGCGCTGCGGCCGGGCGGCGTGCTGGTGATCCTGGAAATCGCCCGACCCGCCAGCCCGTTCAAGCGGATGCTGCTCAAGTGGTATTTAGGCCGGCTGATCCCGCTGCTCGGCCGGCTGACCACCGGCCAACAGGACACTCAAACCCTGATGCGCTATTACTGGGATACCATCGAGAACTGCGTCCCGCCCGACACCATCGTTCAGGCGATCCGCGACGCCGGCTTCAACGAGGCGGGCTGCGATGTGGAATTCGATCTGTTCCGGGCCTATTTCGGGCGCAAGGGCGGCGCGGCAGCTTCTCCGCCCTGAGCAACGCTCGCGGCGGCATCCGCCTACATCAAGTGCTTGCCATCGAACACGTCGGCTTCAAGCGCGAAGGGGTCGATGCCGTCGATGCAACCGAGATTGACCCGAAAATGGCCCGGCTTTCGGGCGGTTTCGTGGAAGGTGTAGATTCCACAATTCCGACAGAAATAATGCTTGGCGGTTTTTATCCCAAACAGATAAAGCCCCAAGGCATCTTCGCGCGCTTCGACCTTGAACTGCTCCGGCGGGATGGCTTCTTGCGACATCATCGCCCCCTTGCGGGCGCACAGCGAACAATTGCAGCGCAGCCCCTTGCCGATCGCTTCTCCTTCATAAGAAAACCGGACCGCTCCACAGTGGCAGGAACCTTGATAGACGTTGCTCATGACGTTGCTCCCGATGACAAAGAACTATGGCCGGGCCGCGCCCACGGCGGCCACCACGAAGGCCGGATAGCGCTCGCGGATCCGGGGGATATCCGGCCAGACGAACGGCTCGGCGAACCCCGCCGCGCGGAACGCCGCAAACCATTGTTCGGGCGTCAGAAACCCACCGTTAGGGCGCCAGACCGGATGAAGCACAGGCGCGCGAAAGGGCTCCAGCAGCGCGAACACGAATTCGACATACACCGTCCGGCCGGGGAAAGGACGCACGCATTCGGACGCGACCAGCACGCCGCCCGGCATGAGCGCGGTGCGAATTTCGTGCAGCGTGAACGCCAGATCGCGTGCGACGTGCAAGGTGTTGACCCCGTAAACGACCGCAAGGCTGGCGGGCTTGATGCCGGCCTCATCGAACGGCCGGTCGATGTCGAGACAGGCATGGGTGAGGCGGTCGCGCAGATCGGGCCGGGAGGCCAAAGCGCGCTGGCCGCGCCGCAAGAACAGCGGCGACAGCTCGGTAAAACGGTAGGACTCGATGCGCTCTAGCGCGCCCGCCGCCGCGAAGCGGTCGAACAGGGCCAGCGCGCCGCTACCCGCGCCGCCGCCGATCTCCAGAATCTTGCCGCGCGGCCGCGGTAAGCGCGCCAGCACCGCCCGCGCCCCGATGTCGTTGCTGACGGCGTAGAGCGGGTTTTGATTGGAGAAATATTCGAACCAAGCCGCGATCTGATCCGCGCCGAACAGCACCGACTCCCCGGCCGCCTCTCCCCGCATCACCCGAAGATAGCCCTCCGCCGCCAGCGCCGCCAAGCGGAAGGCTGGCAGCGCGGCGGGATCGTGGGCGGCCTGCGCCTGTTCGATCTCCGCCGGATCGAGGACCGGCAGGTCGCCGTTGCCCCGAAAGCGGCTCGGAGAACCTTGCCCGCGCGCGATAACGCCGCGTTCGGCCAACAATCGCAGCAACCAATCGACCAGCGGCGCAGCGGCGGTCGGGTCCAGATCCACGCTCGCCACGATCTCCTCGACCGTAACGCCTTTCGCAAGCAAGCGCTCAAACTCCAGCTCGCGCACGATTCCGAGCGCCAATCGAAAGACGTACTCCTCGATAAAGTCGCATGAGGCCACGAAGCGATCATCGAACAGCGACACCAGTTCGGCGGGCAACAAGGTGGCGCGCAGATCGGGGCCGACGGCGCTTGCGGAGCCGGCTATCAAGCTCATTCCTCAATGCGTCGGTTGGCGGATGGCCGAGCGACGCTGCAAGCGGCTTCGGGCATTCGGTTAAGCCTCTCCATCGGCCAGCAGCAACGCGCCTTGGACGAACGGTCGGCCGTCGTCGCGCACGCATTCGAAGCGGATATTGTTGGCGGTCGAGTCCGCAAAGCGGACAGCGAACGGCTGTTCGGGCCGTAGCGGTATGAGAAATTTCACCACGGACAGCCCGAGCAGCCGCCGGTCGGGCCGCCAGCGCTCGAACGCCCGAACCACTGCTTCCAGAATCACGACGCCGGGAACGATGGGATTGCCGGGGAAATGTCCCGCCAGACAGGGATGGTCGGCGGCGATAACGCAATGCGGTTCAAGCGCCATGCACTCGCGCCACCAGCGCCAGCAACGCCTCCCGAGTGGGTTTGCCGGTTTCATTGCGCGGCAAGGCGCCCACCTTCACGAGCGGTCGGGGCAAAAACACCGGATCGAGCCGCCGGGCCAAGGCGGCCAGCAGTTGCCGTTCGCTCAGCCCAGGCGCGACCACCACGGCCGCGAGCCGCTGGACCTCGCTCCCCGTTTCGTCCGGCAGGACGAAAACCCCCTCCTCCACGCCTCCGATTTCGTTGAGCTGGTGGTTCAGATAGCCCAACGAGGTGCGCTTGCCGGCGACGTTGACCAAGTCTTCCCGGCGGCCGATGAGTTTGAATTCCGTTTCGCCGCACGCCTCGACGATATCGTTCAACGGCACGGGTTCGGGCAGGTGCGCCCCCGCCAGAGACCCCTCGCGCAGCGTGAAGCCGTCGTAGAGCCGCCACCGGTCGCCGTCCAGCGTGCGGCGGCTGGCGATGGAACCGGCTTCCGTGCACCCGTAGATTTCCAGCACCGGTGCACCGAAGGCGGCTTCGGCCTGGGCCGCGAGTTCCGCGGATAACGGCGCAGTCGCCGAAAGCAAGAAAGCCGGTCGCGGCCAGCGCAATTGCGCCCGGACACAGGCTTGCAGGTGGACCGGGGTGGTGACCAGCACGCGCGATCCGGGAACCGCCGCCAGCGCTTCACGCACGTCCTCCGGGAAAAACGGCCGACCGCCGTGGACGCGAGCACCGCTGATCAGCGGCGCCATGATCGAGGTTTCCAGGCCGTACATGTGCTGGGGCGGCACGGTGGCCACGATGGTCGTACTCCGGTCGAAGCCGAAACGCCGCTGCGCCTGCCGCGCGCCGCCGACCAGTTCACCCCAGGTTTTAGGGTTCGGTTTGGCCAGACCGGTACTGCCGGAGGTAAACGCGATCGCCATCACCTGATCGCTGGACACCTCCGGCACGGCGGGAACGTCCGGCTTGGCCGTCGCCATTTCCAGCCAAGCTCCGATGTCGCCATCGGTGGTTCGACCGTTGTCGGGATAGGCTTCGGCGACGCGCCGCAGGTGCAACTCGGCGCGGTTGGAGGGCAGCAGATTGCTTTGGCCGTTCGCTCCCACGGCGGCGAACGCGACCAGAAACAGATAGCGGTCCTCGCACAGATTGAAGATGAAGCGCTTGGCCGGCAGACGGCGAGCGATGGCGGCGACATGGCGCAAGAACCGCTCGCGCCGGATCGGGCGACCGCGCCACCAGGCGATCAAATCGTCCGGCGCGGGTATCGACAGCAAGGGTAATTTGGTTGGCATCGTGGAAGAGAGGCACCTTGATGCGTTAATGTAGCAAAGTTCGACGACAATTCGCCCCTTGGTTTGCTGTAAGAATTCGAGCGATGCTGAAACCATGCCTACTCCCGACCCCTCTCCCCCGATCGACCCCAAGGGTTCCCGCAAGCAACCCGGTGCGCTGGATGTGATCCTCAGCGTACTGGCCTCGTTCTTCGGCGTGCAAAGCGCGCGCAACCGGGAACGCGATTTTCAGCACGGTCGGCCGGCCCATTTCATCATCGTGGCGGTGGGCCTGACCGTGCTGCTGATTTTGGGGATCTGGCTGGCGGTGAAACTCGCCCTGCGCGCCGCCGCCGGCTAAGCCGAAGGCCGGCCGGCGCCTATTTTTCACAACGACTCTAACGGATTTAGACGATGAGCCGTATCGTCCTCACCGAGGAACTGCAAGCCGAGTACGCACGCCTGTTTTCCACCTGCGATATCCGCCCCGAACGCGCCGCCGAAGCCGATGCGCTGGCCGATGCGCTGCTGGCCGACTGGGGCCGCTATCACGCGGTCGCGGGGCGGCTCAAGCTGCCCTGGTTCGCGGTGGCGGTGCTGCATTACGCCGATACCGGGCGCGATTTCAACGTTCACTTGCACAACGGCGATCCGCTGGGTGAGCGTACCCGCCATCTGCCGGACGGCAGACCGCGTGAAGGGGAACCGCCGTTCGCCTGGGAAGACAGCGCCGTCGATGCCCTGCGCCTACGCCACGTCGACCAGTGGGACGATTGGAGCATCGCCGGCACTTTATTCCTGCTGGAAGGCCACGGCGGCTGGGGCTACCGGCTACACCATCCCGAAGTGTTGTCGCCGTACCTGTGGAATTATTCCACTCACTATAGCCAAGGCAAATACGTGACCGACGACACCTGGAGCGAAACCGCCCTCGCCCGGCAGTGCGGGGCTGCGGTGCTGCTGCGGCGGCTGGCCGAACGGGGCGCGATCGAATTCGCCGGCGGCGGCGAGCGAGCGCCCCGACCGCTGTTGCGTTACGACCGGGGGGAGCCCTCCCCGACCGTAGCGGCGTTGCAACGCTTCCTCAACACCTTGCCCGGCGTCTTCGTGAAGGTGGACGGCACGGCTGGCCCCAGAACGTCAGAAGCGTTCCATAAACTGTGCGGGCGGTACTTGTTGGATGACCCGCGCGAAACAGGCGGCAATTGATTGCGATATCGGGGAATCACCGGCGGCGAGCCGACCAAGACCAAGAACGCGGGTTGTTTACCTCAGCCGCTTGCCCAAAAACCCGCCCTGCGCGGCAAAATAAGCGACGAATCGCTCCTCGAAATCCGCCACCACCGATTCCCGCACCGCCGGTCGGACCCGCAACGCTTCACACCAGTTCGCGATCTTGGGTGTTTTCGCCAGCAAGCCTTGCGGGTGATGGCGTTCGATGATCTCCGACCTCATGAGCAGCGGCGCATACGCGGCGTCGGCCAGCGAGAAGGCCGCGCCGTTGAAGAACGGACCTTCGCCCAACTGTTGCTCCACATACTGTAAATCGGCCAACAACCCGTCCCGCTCCTGCCCGCAACCGGCTTCATCCGCCGCCATCAACATCCGGTACTGCCGGCCGATCAGGTTGGAGCCGAATTCGATCCAGGCCCGGTTGTGCGCCCGCCGCCAGGGATCGTGCGGGTGCAGCGGCGGCGGGTTGGTTTCGTCCAGATATTCGTTGATGACCGCCGATTCGAACAACACCCGGTTTTCATCCACCCGCAGCACCGGCACCTTGCCCATCGGCGAAATCGCGTTGAACCAGTCTGGCAGATTTTGCAAATCGACATAGGTGATGTCGAACGGAACCTGTTTCTCGTTCAGAGCGATCACCGAACGCTGCACGAAAGGGCATAACACGAAGCTGATCAACTGGTAGGCCATGACGCTCTCCATCGACGGTGACTGGGCTAACGGCGCGGATACCGTCAAAGCATAACTGCTGGACACGGGAAGGCAACCGCCTCGGCTTCGCCGCCGAAATGGCCGGCTAAACCGTGCCTTCAAAACCGTGCTGCCGCCACGCCTCGTACAAGGCGATGGCGACCGCGTTGGACAGGTTCAGGCTGCGACCGGCGGTGCGCATCGGCAAGCGCACGCGCTGTTCCAGCGGGATACCGTGCAAGACCGCCGCCGGCAAACCCCGAGTTTCGGGCCCGAACAGCAAAGCGTCACCCGGCTGGTAAGCGACGGTGTGGTAATGGCGCGCGCCCTTGGTGGTGAAGGCGAACAGCCGCATCGGCTGCAATTCGGCGAGGAAAGCCGGCAGATCGCGGTGGAGGCGCACGGCGGCCCATTCGTGATAATCCAGGCCGGCGCGGCGCAACTGCCGGTCGTCGAACCGAAACCCCAGCGGCCGGATCAGGTGCAGCCGCGCGCCGGTGTTGGCGCACAGCCGGATGATGTTGCCGGTGTTGGGCGGAATTTCCGGCTCGAACAGAACGATGTCGAACATGGGTGGTCGGTCCGGCGCTCATTCCACGTGCAATTCCTTGATTTTGCGGGTCAGGGTGTTACGACCCCAGCCCAGCAGACGGGCGGCGTCCTGCCGGTGGCCGCCGGTCTGTTCCAGCGCCGCCCGGATCAACACTCGCTCGAAATTCGGCAAGGCGCTCTCCAGCAGATTTTGCCCGCCGCGCGCCAGATTTTGGCTGGCCCACTGGCGCAGGGCGGCTTCCCACTCGGGACCGTTGCCGCCCGTATCCGGCGTCCGCTCCCGCAAGTCCGCCGGCAAATCCTCCAGATGAATTTCACGGCCCGACGCCATCACCGTCAACCAGCGGCACAGATTTTCCAACTGCCGGACGTTGCCCGGCCAGTCCAACCGGCCGAGATAATTTTCGGTTTCCGGCCGCAACACCTTGGGCTCGACCCCCAACTCCCGCGCGGCCTGACCCAGAAAGTACCGGGTCAACAACGGAATATCTTCGCGCCGGCGGTTGAGCGAGGGCAGTTGGACGCGGATCACGTTCAAACGGTGGTAGAGGTCTTCGCGAAACAGCCCGTCGCGCACCCGTTGCTCCAAGTTCTGGTGGGTGGCGGCGATCACTCGCACATCGACCCGCGTCGGGGTGTGTCCGCCCACCCGATAAAACTCCCCCTCGGCCAGCACTCGCAACAACCGGGTCTGCAATTCGGGCGGCATGTCGCCGATCTCATCCAGGAACAGCGTGCCGCCGTTGGCTTGCTCGAAGCGCCCCTGCCGGGAGGTCTGCGCCCCGGTAAACGCCCCGCGCTCGTGGCCGAACAG
>DPWB01000359.1:0-727 GCA_003527885.1 Candidatus Competibacteraceae bacterium | reverse complement strand
CGCTCGTGGCCGAACAGCTCCGACTCCAGCAGATCGCGCGGGATGGCGGCGGTGTTGATGGCGATGAACGGCCGCTCGGCGCGCGGGCTGTGCCGGTGTAGGGCGCGGGCCACCAGCTCCTTGCCGGTGCCGGATTCGCCGGTGATCAACACCGTGATGTTGGAGCGCGCCAAGCGGCCGATGGCGCGAAACACTTCCTGCATCGCCGGCGCTTCGCCGATAATGTCCGGCAACGGCTCGTCCTGCTCCGGGGACTCGGCGTGCTGGCGGTGGGTCAGGCAGGCGCGGCGAACCAGGGCCACCGCCTCGTCCACGTCGAAGGGCTTGGGCAGGTAGTCGAACGCGCCGCCCTGGTAGGCCGACACCGCGCTGTCGAGATCGGAATGGGCGGTCATGATGATGACCGGCAACTCCGGCGCGCGCTCGCGCAAGCGCGCCAACAGTTCCAGCCCGTTGGTGCCCGGCATCCGAATATCCGCCATCACCGCGTCGGGCCGGTTTCGCTTGAGCGCGTCCAGCACGCCCGCCGCGCTTTCGAACGCCGCGACCGTCATGCCGTCGCGCTGGAGCGCCTTTTCCAGCACCCAGCGGATGGCGTGGTCGTCGTCGATGACCCAAACGTGCTCTTTTCTGCTCATCCGGTCTTTCCCAAGGGCAGCAACAGCGTGAAAACGGTTTCACCGGGCCGGCTGGCGCACTCGATCAGACCGCCGTGCTGGTTGACGAT
>DPWB01000046.1:3859-4237 GCA_003527885.1 Candidatus Competibacteraceae bacterium | reverse complement strand
GCGAGCTTCATCTTAGTCGGTTGTGTTTTGTGAAGGGAGAAGGCGGCATACGATCTCTTGTACGGCCGCGGGGCCTCGGAGATGGGAATAAGAGCCAGCCCCCAACCAGACGGCCCACCGCCCGCCCCGCCGGCCGCCATAGCCGAGGTTCCCCCGCCAGCGCCCGCCCGGCAACCACAGGCCCAACCGCCTCGGCGAGTTCAGCCCGCGCCAGCCAGCCAGCCCCAAAGCGACACGGCCAGACTCGCCCAAGAGGACGCCGCGCGCCGCAGGGCCGCTCAGGAAGCGCAGGCTCAAGAGGAAACCACCCGCCGCAAGGCCGCCCAAGAAGCCGCCGCGAAAGCCAGGGCTCAAGCGGAAGCCGAACGCATCGCCGCC
>DPWB01000046.1:0-3599 GCA_003527885.1 Candidatus Competibacteraceae bacterium | reverse complement strand
GCGGAAGCCGAACGCATCGCCGCCGCCAAGGCGGAAGCCGAGGCCACCCGCCAAGCCGCCCGCGCCGAGGCCGCCCGCGTCAGGGCCAACGCGGAAGCCGAACGCATCGCCGCCGCCAAGGCGCAAACCGCGCGCCTGGAAGCCGCCCAAAAGCTGGCCAACCCTTCCGCCTCCTCCCCGGCCGAATCGCTGGCCGCTCGCGCCGAAGCCACCCGCGCGACGGAATCGGCGCGGCGCGAAGAAGCCCGCGCCGAGGTTGCCCGCAAAACCGCCCAAGCCGAAGCCGCCCGCAAAACCGCCCAAGCCGAGGCCGCCCGCACTGAAGCCGCCCGCGCCGAGGCCGCAAGGCGCAAGGCGCAAACAGAACTCGCCTCGGCCCGCGAGCTGAACAACACCCGCGGCGCAAGCCCTTCGGCCAATAGCGCCAGAACCCATTCAGCCGTACCTTTGCCCAAAATCGAGCTGTTAGCCAAATCGGAATCGGTAAGCCCGGCCCCGCCGCGCCCGGTCGCGCCCGCCACCAGCCGGCCTCAACTCCAGCCAGCTCCGGCAGGCGCTGGCACCGTGGCGGGTCGTTATGCCTTGCAGGAAAACGCTAACACGTTACGGGACTACTATCGCAGCCAAAACATCCGCGTGGCGATCGAACAGATCAGCGTCAACGGCCGAGCCATCTATCAGGTGCGAATCTGGCGGTGATGCAAGGCCTGCTGGCAAACGGTCGTTTCGGCTCGACGCCAATTTTGTTAGAATCGTTTTTTACGGGCGAAGGCTGATTGTGCGCCTCGCGCGCGAACCATCACTCTCAAAGGCAGGAACTAGCGACCCATGAATTGGGCCGATTATCTTATCGTCATCATCGTGGCCCTCTCCATGTTGATCGGCCTTTGGCGCGGTCTGTTGCGCGAGGTCATCTCGCTGGCCACCTGGATTGCCGCCTTCGCCATCGCTTTTCTATTCGCCGCGGACGGTGCTGCTTTACTGGCGCCTTATATCGATATCCCTCCCCTGCGCGTCGCGGCCGCTTTTGGCGGCTTGTTCCTGGCCACGCTGCTGTTGGGCGGATTGTTGGGAATCCTCGCGTCCTATCTGGTCGACTATACTGGCCTCAACGGCGCCGACCGGCTATTAGGGATGCTGTTCGGTTTCGGGCGCGGCGCCGCCGCCATCGTGCTGTTGGTCCTGGCGGCCGGAGTGACCCCGCTACCCAAGGATCCCTGGTGGCACCAAGCGCAACTGCTGGGCCATTTTCAGGAAAGCGCCCTCTGGCTGCGAGGCTTCCTGCCCCCGGAAATAGCCCAGTACGTTCGCTTCAATTAAGTGCGTTGCCCCGACGGTGACGGCCGTCCAGCGCGGAGGGTAATGGCAGATGTGCGGAATTATCGGTATCGCGGGGCGCAGTCCGGTCAACCAAAGCCTGTTCGATGGCCTGACGGTGTTGCAGCACCGGGGCCAGGATGCGGCCGGCATCGTGACCTGCGATGAGGGCCGGCTGTTCCTGCGCAAGGACAACGGCCTGATCCGCGATGTGGTTCGCACCCGGCACATGCTCAACCTGCACGGCAACATCGGCATCGGCCATGTCCGCTACCCGACGGCCGGCAGTTCCGATTCCGCCGAAGCGCAGCCGTTCTACGTCAACTCGCCCTTCGGTATCACGCTCGCCCACAACGGCAACCTGACCAACTCGGCCCAACTCAAGGACGAGCTGTTCCGTTCGGACCTGCGCCACATCAACACCAATTCCGACTCCGAAATCCTGTTGAACGTGTTCGCTCACGAGCTGCAACAGCGCAGCAAGTTGTCGGTGGACGCCGAGGATATTTTCGCGGCGGTGGCGGCGGTGCACCGGCGGGTGCGGGGCGCTTACGCCGCCGTGGCCTTGATCGTCGGTTTCGGGCTGGTGGCGTTTCGCGACCCTTACGGTATCCGGCCACTGGTGTTTGGCCGGCGCGAGACCGAGCACGGCATGGAATACATGGTCGCCTCCGAAAGCGTGGCGCTGGATGTGTTGGATTTTCGGCGGGTCCGCGATGTGGCGCCGGGCGAGGCGGTGCTGTTCGATCTGGACGGCCAGATTCACACTCGCCAGTGCGCCGATCAACCCATCAACTCGCCGTGCATTTTCGAATTCGTTTATCTGGCGCGGCCGGATTCGATCATCGATCAGGTTTCCGTGCACAAAGCCCGGTTGCGGATGGGCGAATATCTGGCCGAAAAAATCCTGCGGGTCTGGCCGGAGCAGGATATCGACGTAGTGATTCCGATTCCCGACACCAGCCGCACCGCCGCCCTGCAAATGGCCTCAATCCTGGGCCTCAAATACCGGGAAGGCTTCATCAAGAACCGCTACATCGCCCGCACCTTCATCATGCCCGGTCAAAAAACCCGCAAAAAATCGGTGCGCCAGAAACTGAATCCCATCGATCTGGAGTTTCGCGGCAAGAACGTGCTGCTGGTGGACGATTCCATCGTGCGCGGCACCACCTCCGAGCAGATCATTCAAATGGCCCGCGAGGCGGGAGCCCGTCGGGTTTATTTTGCCTCGGCCGCGCCGCCGGTACGCTATCCCAACGTTTACGGCATCGACATGCCGGCCGCTCACGAGCTGATCGCGCACGATCGATCCGAAGAGGAAGTGGCGCGGGCCATCGGCGCGGATTATCTGATCTTCCAGGATATGGCGGATCTGGAAGAAGCGGTGCGGCGCGGCAACTCGCGCTTGCAGCGCTTCGACGCCTCCTGTTTCACGGGCGAATACGTGACGGGCGACATCGACCGCCACTATCTGGAGCGGCTGGCCCGCGCGCGGTGCGATACCGCCAAAACCCGCCAAGGTTGCGCCGACAGCGCCATCATCGACTTGCACAACAATCACTGATGGTCGCGCTGGCTTTTGACAGCGAAGCCCCGACCTTCTAAGCTTGTCCTAGCGCCGATTTGAGTGCTCAGCTTGCAGGCGCTTAACAAATGTTGCTAAAGCGGGTCGGAACCTGCCCTGGATGGATCCATCGAGCGGGTTTTTTAACGCCCCGCGCGCCGCCGGCGCCACTTGGGCGTCTCCGGCGATTTGCTGACGGTTTACCCATCGCGGAGATGCCAGGACATGATTTTTCCCGACGAAGTTCCCGAACTCGGTTTCGCCAGTTTGGCCGTGCGCGCCGGTCAGGTGCGCACCCAGGAAGGCGAGCACGCCGAACCGATGTTTTTGACCTCCAGCTTCGTGTTCGCCAACGCCGCCGAAGCCGCCGAACGCTTCAGCACCGCCACCGGCAACATCTATTCCCGCTTCACCAACCCCACCGTCCGGGTTTTTCAGGAGCGGCTGGCGGCGCTGGAAGGCGGTGCAAGCTGCATCGCCACCAGTTCCGGCATGGCGGCGATCCTGGCGACCTGTATGGCCTTGCTGAAAAGCGGAGACCACCTCGTTTCGGCCAACGCGGTGTTCGGCACCACGGTTTCGCTGTTCAATCAATATCTCGCCAAATTCGGCGTCGCGGTCACTTATGTGCCTGTCTCTTATACACATCTCCGAGCCCACGAGACCGTACTAGATCTCGTATGCCGTCTTCTGCTTGAAAAAAAAAAATAACATAACA
>DPWB01000044.1 GCA_003527885.1 Candidatus Competibacteraceae bacterium | reverse complement strand
GAAATCGGGCGCTGGCGGGCGCGGTTCGCCGACTTGCAGAACGCGCGGCTGCGCGAGGCAGGGGCCGAGACCCGCGTCGATCACCGGAGCCTGGAAGCCCAAGAGATCGACCGGGAAGCCACGATCCACCTGGGGCCGGCCGCCACCGCCCTGGAGCGCCGGGGCGTGCCGACCCGGCGGGGCGAGAGCAACCGGGCCATGCGGGCGCGCGACGTCGAACGGTGCAACGCCGAACCGACGCGGCCGGCGGAGCCGCCCGCCGCCGAAGCGGAAGCCCCCGCACCGACCCAGAAAAGCCTCATCCAGGCGCTGCGCGAGAAAACCGCCCGCTTGTACCCGACCGAAGCGTTTCCTCCACCCCTGGAAGCGGCGTTTGCCAACCCACCGCCGGCCCGCCCGTCACCCACGCCACAGACCGCCGAAACGGAACGGCGACGGCTAGCGGAGGAGGCAGAACAAGCCCTGCGGCGACGGGAAGCCGACCGGCAGGCGCTCCTGAGCGCGGACATTCCGGCCGTGGAACGCCACGTGGCGGAATGGACCCTACAGCGCGCGTGGGTAACGCAGCACGCCCCGCCACCCGCCACCGAGCTAGCCGACCGATGGGGCGAACTGGCGCGCGCGCGGCGGGAAGCGACGGATGCGGAACAGGCGCTCGACGCGCTGGAAACGGCGCACGCCGACTGGCGCAGAACACACCGATTGGGGCTGATGTTGCTCGCCCACGTCCCCGGCAGCAAGCGCCGGGAGGGAACCGCGCGAGAACGGCGGATCGCGGAGGCCAAGGCGGCGCTGGAGCAGGCTCGAACGACGCTAGAGGCCGCCCAGAAAGCGCACGAGGCGCGGCGGCCGGCAGCCGAGCGCGAGGCGCGACAGCTCATCGAAGAGCACCGGCAACAAACCGCCGCGCTGCAACGGTGGATCGAGGAAGGAAGGGCCCTGATCCAGCGGGCCAAAGCCGCGCAGGACGCCGAGCGGGCGCGCCGCGAAGCGGAGGCCCGCACCCGAGCGGAGGCCGAACACCGGCAACGAGAAGCCGAGCAGCAGAAGCCCCAAGAACCGGGTCGCCCGCCGGCGGAGCCACCGGCACCGAAGCAAGAACCACCGAAATTTGCTATACCCGCGCCACAACCGAAACCCCGATATCCCGCGCCAGGAGGGTGAGCGCATGAACGACGACGATAAGAAACTGCCGGCCATCCAAAAGCGCCTCCTCGGCGCCGCCGTGGAGATCGACCAGGACGACCCCCTAGAGATCGTCTACCAGCACAGCCTGTTCTGCCAGGTGGCGCTGCCGCGCAGCCGGCCGGAGGGGCGCGTCTTCGAGCGAAGCTATCGATATGGGTCGATTAGTTTGGAAGCAGGAAAATTGTGGGACGGAACGAGGTGGATCGAGCAACCGCTCCCCGCTGGCCCGAAGCCGCGCCTCGCGCTTTGTCACCTCAACAGCGAAGCCGTGAAAACGCGGTGTCCGGTCGTCGAGGTAGACCGCAGCGCCCGGAAATTCATGGAACGCTTAGGGCTGAACACGGATGGCGGAAGCACCTACAACCTGTTCAAACGGGAAATGAAAGCCTTGGCTGCCTGCCGGATGACGCTGGGCTTTGGCGGTACGGACCACCCCGTCACCGTGGACGCGAAGCCGATCCGGCGTTTCGAGGCGTGGTTGGCCCACGAAAAAGGGCAGCCAACTTTCTGGCCCGGCACCATCGAACTGTCGCGGGAGTATTTCGATAGCTTGCTGGAGCACGCCGTGCCGCTCGATCCCCGCGCGGTCAGCGCCTTGGCGCACTCCGCGATGGCGCTAGACGCTTACAGCTTCCTCGCGCGCCGCCTCTACACGCTGGAAAAGCCGGTCAAGGTCACATGGCGGCAGTTTCACGCCCAGTTCGGGCACGAGTTCAAAGACTGGCGAAACTTCAAACAGGAGTTTATTCACAGTCTTCGCGCTGCCTTAACCGTGTACCCATCCGCCAAGGTGGAAGAAATCCGAGGCGGGTTGTTACTGCGTCCTTCCTTACCGCCCGTCCACGCCGAATCGGTGGCGGTCTCGCACGGCTTGGCCGATCAAGTCCGCGCCCGGTTGCCCGCCCCGCCCCCGATCAAGAACCTCGCGCCGGCGACCGTCGAACGGTTCCGCAAGCTGTACCCGCGCATTGAGCCGCACGCTTGCAAGGACGATTTCGACGCCTGGCTGGAGGCCAAGGAACCGCCCCGCCACTATGATCGGGCGTTTCTCGGATTCGCCAAAAAATGGGTCAAGGGCAAGGTCTGAACGTTATCCACAGGCCGAAAGTTATCCACAGAAAATGTCCCCGCGCAGCCTGTCGGCGTGCGGGGACATTTAAGTTATCCACGGCATATCACCACCACTTTGATATGGCACATCACCACCACTTTAACAGGGAAAATATGGCACATCACCACCACCCTAAATCCTTATATCCTGTCTCTTAGATATTCCAGATAGTAACGACGATTCGCGCGGGCGCGCGAAACGCCGTCCGCCGCAGTGCGGCAACCGCGCGTTTCAGCCCCCCAGCCCCCCAAAAACGAGTTCGCTTCGCTCACGTCGCGTTCATTGGGAGGGGTGCGGTAG
>DPWB01000232.1 GCA_003527885.1 Candidatus Competibacteraceae bacterium | reverse complement strand
ACCACCGGCCAGCCCAAGGGCGTGCTGCACGCCCAACGGTCGGCGTGGGGAAGGCGGCCGATGTATCAGGGTTGGTATGGCATCCGCACGGCCGATGTGATCCTGCACGCCGGGGCTTTCAACTGGACCTATACCTTGGGCGTCGGTTTGACCGATCCTTGGGCCAACGGGGCGACGGCGGTGCTGTACAACGGCCCGCGCGATGTCGCGGTCTGGCCGCTGCTGATGGCCAAATTTCGGGCCACCTTGTTCGCGGCGGTGCCGGGCGTTTACCGGCAGATTTTAAAATACACGGATTTACGCGATTTCGACTTGTCTGGCCTGCGTCACGGCCTGACCGCCGGCGAAGCGCTGAGTGTGGCCTTGCTGGAGCAATGGCGTGAGATCACCGGCAAGGAACTGTACGAGGCGCTGGGGATGAGCGAATGCTCGACCTACATTTCCTCCTCGCCGAGCGTGCCGGTCAAGCCCGGCAGCCCGGGCAAGCCCCAGCAGGGCCGCTGCGTGGCGGCGCTGCCGGTCGAGGGCGGCGAGGAGCCGTTGCCGCCGGGCGAAACGGGTCTGCTGGCGGTGCATCGTAGCGATCCGGGCTTGATGCTCGGCTACTGGAACCGGCCGGATGAGGAGGAATGTGTCTATCGGGGCGAGTGGTTCATCGGCGGCGACCTCGTTCATTTCGACGCCGACGGCTACATGACCTATCACGGCCGCAACGATGACGTGATGAACGCGATGGGCTATCGGGTTTCGCCCTTGGAAGTCGAGCATTGTCTGAGCCAGCATCCCGCCGTGGCGGAGGTGGCGGTGACCGAGCTGGCGGTGCGCGACGGCGTATCGGTCATCGCGGCCTTCGTGGTGCCGCGCGATCCCGACGAACCCGAGGGCGTGGACGCCGCCCCTTTATTGGCTCACGCCCACCAGCATCTGGCCGCTTACAAATGCCCGCGCGAGATCATT
Organism: Candidatus Competibacteraceae bacterium; assembly: GCA_003527885.1. Taxonomy (GTDB): domain Bacteria; phylum Pseudomonadota; class Gammaproteobacteria; order Competibacterales; family Competibacteraceae; genus Competibacter_A. The sequence goes on along the minus strand of DPWB01000232.1, from coordinate 2,879 downwards.
TTTACCGACGGTCTGCCGCGCACCGCCAACGGCAAGGTCCGCCGCCGGGAACTGGAGCAACGGCGGCGGTGAGCCGGCTTCGCCAAACAGTGCGGGAACCCCTTCTCTCCCTTGGAAGAAGAGCGGGGGTGGGGGTTAATTCCTAAATCAGCGGACGTATTCGTTGCGGAGCGAGCCGTCAAAAGCGGCCGGACTCAAGGCAGCACCGCTTGAAACAATTTCCCGGAGCCGCACGGGCAGGGGTCGTTGCGACCGAGCTTTTCCGAGAGCGCCTTGTCGCCCCGAACGACCCGGTTACCTTTCTTGACCTGGGTTTCGGACGGGAAGCCCTTGCGGCGCTTGCGGGTGATCTCAAAAGGACATCTGCTGGTCGGTGTGTGATTTCATGGGACACCTCCTGTGGAACCGCCTCGATCCGAGGGGCGATCAGCATACACCGGGAAGCGTAGCGTTAGAAATTTTGCGTGGGCCGTTGCAGTGAAGTCGGGTAACTGTCCTTTGTTGCGAAGGGCCTCGCGCACCCCGCCGCAGAAGCTGTCGATGGCGTTAGTAATATGGAGGGTTGCGCGTTGGGCCGGGAAAAGTCAAATAAATCCTTAGTTATAAGAAAGGGTATTGACAAGTTTCCCGTCTCCCGCTACTTGTTAAATAAGCTAGTCAAAAGATGGGGGCTTTCAGGTCATGGTTGCAGTGGAATGTGGCTTGAAGGAGTGTCAGTACTGTTATGTACTGCGCCCCAATCGTTCGCTAACATGGCGGCAAAATCTGCTGTTTCTCGGCGGGTTGAGCGGGGTGACGCTGGTCGGCATGGCGCCCTTGGTCGCCATGGGGTTTTGGCCGGTGTTGCCCTTTGCCGGGCTGGAACTGTTGGTGGTGGGCATCGGGCTGTACCGCGTGATGTGCCGCTGCCACGAGTGCGAAGTCATCTACGTTGCGGCGGATAGCATCCGCATCGAACGGGGCCGGCGCGGCCCCCGGCAATCTTGGGTGTTGACGCGCGCTTGGACGCAGGTGGTGCTGAAGGTTTGTCCCCGCCAGTGGTATCCTAGCCGATTGCTGATCCGGGGTCACGGCCGGAGCGTGGAAGTCGGCCGCTTTTTGGTCGAGGAAGAACGGAAGAAGCTCGCGCGGGATTTGGCGCGCTGTCTGCGCGGGGAAGTTTCAGGCGACAGCCCGATTTCTGGTCCGCAAGAACCAAAATGAATGTGGTGTTTTTAATGTTTGGCGTCTTGGCCACTTAAAGGCGCGCTCAACTATCGGGAGAGGAGGAGTATGACCATCAGTCAACTTGCAAAGCGGGGCGGCGCCGGTTTGGCCGGTGCGTCGCTCCTGGCGTGGAGCCTGGGGGCGCGGGCCGAGCTGGCGCTGAACATGCCTCGCGGCGTCACCGCCGTCAGCCGTGAAGTCTACGATCTGCACATGCTGATCTTCTGGATCTGCGTGGCCATCGGCGCGGTGGTGTTCGGCGTCATGTTCTGGTCGATATACCATCACCGTAAATCCCGTGGGGCGGTGCCGGCCCAGTTCCATGAAAGCACGCTGGTCGAGATCGTCTGGACGGTGATTCCGATGCTGATCTTGATCGCCATGGCGGTTCCCGCCACCAAGACGCTGGTCAAGATGTACGATTCCCGCGACGCCGAACTGACGGTCAAGGTCACCGGCTATCAGTGGCGCTGGCAATACGATTATCTCGACCAGAACGTCGGGTTCTTCAGCGTGCTGTCCACCCCCTCGGCGCAAATCCGCAACGTCGCCGCCAAGGGCGAGCATTATCTGCTGGAGGTCGACAACCCGCTGGTGGTGCCGGTCGGTAAAAAAGTCCGCCTGCTGACCACCGCCGCCGATGTCATTCATTCCTGGTGGGTGCCGGATCTGGGTTGGAAGAAGGACGCCATTCCCGGTTTCATCAACGAAAGCTGGACCTTGATCGAAAAGCCCGGCATCTATCGGGGCCAATGCGCCGAACTGTGCGGCAAGGATCACGGTTACATGCCGATCGTGGTCAAGGCCGTGCCGGAGGCTGAATTCAAGGAATGGCTCGCGCAGATGAAGGCCAAGAGCAAGCCCAACCCGCAAACCGCAAGTAACGATTCAACCGCTCAAACCGCTTCTGGAGGTCAAACGCTATGAGCACCGCATCGCACGCTCAGGATCACGCCCACGATCATGATCACGGGCCACCGCGCGGCTTGACCCGCTGGATCTTCACCACCAACCATAAAGACATCGGCACCCTATATCTGTTGTTTTCGCTGCTGATGTTCTTTGTCGGCGGCAGCATGGCGCTGGTGATTCGCGCCGAGCTGTTCCAGCCGGGCTTGCAGATCGTCAATCCCGACTTCTTCAACCAAATGACCACCATGCACGCGCTGGTGATGATTTTCGGCGCGGTGATGCCGGCCTTCGTCGGCCTGGCCAACTGGTTGGTGCCCATGATGATCGGCGCGCCGGACATGGCCCTGCCGCGCATGAACAACTGGTCGTTCTGGATCATGCCGTTCGCCTTCACCCTGCTGTTGTCCACGCTGTTCCTGCCGGGCGGCGGGCCGGCCGGCGGCTGGACCCTGTACCCGCCGCTGGTGCTGCAAACCGGCGACGCCTTTCCGTTCGTGATCCTGGCCGTTCACATGATGGGCGCCTCCTCGATCATGGGCGCCATCAACATCATCGCCACGATTTTGAACCTGCGCGCGCCCGGCATGACCTTGATGAAAATGCCGCTGTTCGTGTGGACCTGGTTGATCACCGCCTATCTGTTGATCGCGGTGATGCCGGTGCTGGCCGGTTCGGTCACCATGTTGCTGACCGACAAATTCTTCGGCACCTCGTTCTTCAATGCCGGCGGCGGCGGCGATCCGGTGATGTTCCAGCACATT
>DPWB01000291.1 GCA_003527885.1 Candidatus Competibacteraceae bacterium | reverse complement strand
CGCCCCCAGCGCGGTGGTATCGACAATGCGCGGCACGTCCACCGGCACGCCGAGAATGTCAGCCTGAAATTGCATCAGCAGGCTGTTGACCGCCGCACCGCCGTCGCAACGCAGCTCTTGCAAGGTGATGCCGGAATCGCGCTGCATCGCTTCGATCACGTCGCGGGTTTGATAGGCGATGCTCTCCAGCACCGCGCGAGCGATATGGCCTTGCGTGCTGCCACGGGTAAGACCGATCAGCAGACCACGGGCGTAAGGGTCCCAGTGCGGTGCGCCCAAGCCCACCAGCGCGGGTACGAAATAGACGCCTTCGTTGTGGGCCACCGAGCGAGCCAGATTCTCGATGTCTGCCGCTGACTCAAGTATTTTCAAACCGTCCCGCAGCCACTGCACCGCCGCGCCGGTAATGAAAATCGCCCCTTCCAGCGCGTATTCAACCGGTTCATCGCCGATCCCCCAGGCGATGGTGGTCAACAGCTTTTCCTTGCTGAACACCCGCTGGGTTCCGGTATTCATCAGCAAGAACGAGCCGGTGCCGTAGGTGTTTTTGGCCAAACCCGGACTGTGGCAGGCCTGGCCGAACAAGGCCGCCTGCTGGTCGCCGGCGATTCCCGCCACTGGAATCCGCCGCGTCCCGAAAAACACCTCCGGGTCGGTTTCGCCGTACACGCAAGCGGACGGTTTGACATCCGGCAAGATGGCTTTTGGAATCTCCAGCCGGTCGAGAAGCTCCTCGTCCCAGCGCAGTTCCTGAATGTTGTAAAGCAAGGTGCGGGAAGCGTTGGAGTAGTCGGTGACGTGCGCCTTACCGCCGGTCAGTCGCCACACCAGCCAGCAATCGATGGTGCCGAAAGCGATCTCGCCCCGTTCGGCGCGCTCGCGCAACCCGGCCACGTTGTCCAGCAACCACTTGACTTTGGTGCCGGAAAAATAAGGGTCGATCACCAGGCCGGTCTTGCGGCGCACCGTTTCTTCCAGCCCTTGTTCCTTCAACTCATCGCAAAAGCGGGCGGTGCGGCGGTCTTGCCAGACGATGGCGTTGGCGATGGGTTGGCCGGTCTTCCGATCCCACAGCACCACCGTTTCGCGCTGATTGGTGATGCCAATGGCGCGCAAGTCACTGGCGCGGACATCGGCGGCTCGCAGCGCCTCGGCGATAACCTTAATCGTAACCCGCCAGACTTCCTCGGCGTCGTGCTCCACCCAGCCCGGCTTGGGATAATGCTGGGTGAATTCCGAGTAAGCCCGGCCCCTGATCTGACCGTCATGATCGAAAATCAGTACGGTGGAACCGGTCGTACCCTGGTCGATGGCCAGTATGTATCCTGCGCTCATGCTCGTTGGCCCCTTGCGGTCACTTTCTTTCGAAAGAAAGCCCTGTAGTGAGTTTATCGAAAACAAAAGCGAATTAAAGTGAAAATAACGAAAAATTTTTCTCGATACGAACAGAAATGAAAATCAACAAACGGAACGGATGGCAATGAGAGGGGCGATCAGGCCACGAACACTTGCACTTCGGCCTGCGCCAGCAAGTCTTCCATCACCGCTGGCGGGGGCTGATCGGTAAACAGCATGTCTACCTCCGAAAGGGAGCCGAGCCTGACCATCGCGTTGCGCCCAAACTTGCTGTGATCGGTTACCAGCAGCACCTTGCGGGAATTGGCGATGATCGCTTGGGAAACCCGCACTTCGCGGTAGTCAAAATCCAGCAGCGTGCCGTCCATGTCGATACCGGAAATGCCGATGATCCCGAAATCGACCTTAAACTGCTTGATGAAGTCGATGGTCGCCTCGCCGATGACGCCGCGATCCCGGCGGCGCACCACTCCGCCGGCGACGATGACTTCAAAACTGGGATTGTCGGATAACAACATGGCGACGTTGAGGTTGTTGGTGATTACCCGCATGTCGGCGTGATCCACCAGCGCCTTAGCGACTTCCTCGGTGGTGGTGCCGATATTGATCAGCAGCGAGGATTGATCGGGGATATGCTGGGCCACCAGCCGGCCAATACGGCGCTTTTCCTCGTGATGCAACACCTGCCGGGCCGGATATGCGATATTCTCGACGCTGGAGGGCAACCCCGCGCCGCCGTGAAAACGGCGCAGCAAACCCAGATCACACAAGATATTGATGTCGCGCCGGATCGTCTGGGGGGTGACGTTGAAGCGGGCGGCCAATTCCTCGATGGCGACCGAACCGGTTTGCCGCGCCTGCTGCGTGATTTCCTGCTGTCGCTGGTTCAGGTTCATTTCGAGGCTCGTCCAGAATAGTCACCGACCGTGAGGGTTTGCGGCGGCTTTCGGCCCATGTAGACGCCTTAGCGAAAAACTCAACAATTGCCGCCGCGCTTTGTACAATCATAGTAAACCACCGTTGAACCTCTCACTCTCCAATGACACAATCCGTTGCTTCCCCACCCGCCGTGCTGTTGATCGGCCACGGCACCCGGCTCGCCGCCGGCGTGGCCGAATTTCACAACTTGGCGGCGCAGTTGCAACAAGCCTTGCCTGACCGCACCTGTCTGGCCGGCTTTCTGGAACTGGTCGAACCCAGCGTGCCGG
>DPWB01000370.1:789-13348 GCA_003527885.1 Candidatus Competibacteraceae bacterium | reverse complement strand
CACCACCCACGGTTCGTTCAGCGTCACCCACAACGTCACCCGGTCGCCCAGCGCCCGAAACAGCACGCGGGCGTAATCGGCGAACCAGTCGGCGCTGTCGGGATTGAGCCAACCGCCCAGCCGGTCCAACGAGGCCGGCAAATCCCAATGATAGAGTGTCACCATCGGCTGGATGCCCCGTTCCAGCACCGCATCTACCAGCCGTCGGTAAAAATCCAGCCCGGCCGGATTGACGCGACCGCGCCCTTCCGGCAGCACCCGGCCCCACCCCACGCTGAAACGGTAGGCGTTCAGGCCAAGCTCCCGCATTAACGCGATATCTTCCCGATAGCGCTGATAGTGATCGCACGCCACATCGCCGGTATCGCCGTCGCGGGTCCGGCCCGGCGTGTGGGAAAACTCGTGCCAGATGCTGGCGCCGGCGCCGTCGGCCAGCGGCGAGCCTTCGACCTGATAGGCCGAGGTGGCCGCACCCCACAGAAAATCGGCCGGGAACCCAGTCGTTGCGTTCATGGGCGAAAATCCTAAAGTGATATTCGGGGAATGGAATCGGCGGCTCCGTTGACCAAGGTCAGGCCGTCGGCTCCGAACAGGTGCAGCCGGGCCGCCTCCATAACTAGCCGAACCGGTTGGCCCTTGTCGGACGGACGGATGCCGGCCAGCCGCGCCACCAACACCGGGGCGGGCGCGGTCATGCCGTCGATCCGCACATGCAGCAGAGTCTCGTGACCCAGATATTCGGCATCGACCACCGTCGCGCTCAACCCGCTCGCGTCCGTGGAAACCCGTTGCAGGTGCTCGGGCCGGATGCCGGCGGTCAGCGGATTATCCAGCCAAGCCCGCCAGCGCTCGATGGTCGCGGCGGGCAATTGCAAGGGCAAGCTCTGCTCGCCCGCGCGCAGCGTCAGACCGCCCTCGGCGGTGGCGGTGAGTTGCGCCGGAAACAGGTTCATCGGCGGGTTGCCGATGAAGCCGGCGACGAAAACGTTGGCCGGCCGTTCGTACAGCGCTTGCGGCGGCGCGACCTGTTGCAGCCGGCCGCGATCCATCACCGCCACCCGATCGCCCAAGGTCATCGCCTCGGCCTGATCGTGAGTGACGTAGATGGTGGTGATGCCGGTCCGCTCCAGCAACTCGCCGATTTCGGCGCGGATTTGCACCCGCAGTCGGGCATCCAGATTGGACAGCGGTTCGTCCATCAGAAACACGGCGGGCTGGCGGACCAGCGCTCGGCCCATCGCCACCCGCTGACGCTGGCCGCCGGACAGTTGCCGGGGTAGCCGGTCGAGCAGCTCGCCGAGGCTGAGCAGTCCGGCCACCCAAGCCACCAAGCGGGTGATTTCAGTTTCGGGCAAATCGCGCATTTTCAGCGGAAATTCCAGATTGCGCCGCACCGTCATGTGCGGGTAGAGCGCGTAATCCTGAAACACCATCGCCAGATTGCGCCGCTGCGGCGGCAGGGCGTTGACCGGTTGGCCGCCGATGCGCAGCGTGCCGCGCGTCACCGTCTCCAGGCCGGCCAGCAGGCGCAGCAGCGTGGACTTGCCGCAACCGGAAGGCCCGACGAACGCCACCAGCTCGCCATCGGCGACCGCGAGGGTGTAGTCGAAGATCGCCTGGGTGCCGCCGGGATAGATTTTGTCGATGTGCTCGAAGTCGATGCTGGCCATGGCATAAGCTGGGTGAGACGGATCGTCCTCAGTAGCTTAGCAAACTGGCGCCCGCACCACCCGAAACACGCCACCGCTCTCGTCCCGTCCGGCCTTGCGCGGGATCGGAATTCGAGGCCGGACCAGCCCTTTACGGTCTTGCGGTCTTACAGGCTGCGTCCAGCCGTCCCGGCAGATAGCGGTAATGGCCGGTGATCGCGAACGCGAATAAAATGTTTTCCTCGACCGCGCCGGCGCCGATGTTGTGAACGACCAGCGGCACGCCCGTGCTGGAGCGCCGGTCGGTGACGATGCCGATATGCGGGACGCCGGCCGGCAAGCGCCACGTCACCAGATCGCCCGGCAGATAGGCGTTCGGATCGGTTCCGGCCGGTGCGGTCTGGCCGTGCCGCGCGAAGAACCGGGCCAGATTGGGGACGCGGCGATGGTCGATATTCGGGTCGGGCCGCCCGAGTTGCCAGAGTTTCGGATACGCCGACCAATGGCCCCGCATGTCCCGGTGGACGAGCTGTTGCAGGTCGATACCGAACTGGCGATAGGCGCGCACGATCACGTCGGTGCAAACCCCGCGCTCAAGGGGCACATCACCCCCCGGATAGGCCAGCACCACGTATCGGCTGTCGTAGAGCTTGGTGACGCCGATCTGTTGGCGCGCCGCATCGACCAAGCACCGACCGGGCTGGGCGAAGGCCGCGTGAACGGCCAGCAACAGAGAAAATACCAAAAATCTCAGACGGTAACTCCGAACCAGTCTCAGCAAGCGGCTTCGCTTGACCCGTGCTGGCGTGGTTAGGGTGTCAGTATGGCACAGCCGCGGGTGGTCTTTGACCGGTTGCGCCACGGCATCGCCGCGACCGTTGAGGATGGCCTCCACTCTTTTTCGGCGGGGGGGTTCGGATACCCGGTCAGCCCGAATACCGCAAAGCGAAGGGCAGCATGTCGGCCAACAGTTTTTGGACGGCGGCGTTGGCCGCCCGCGCCGCGCCGTAAGCATCCTCGCTGGGCGCGGGTTCCACCACCTCAAACACCTGCGTGCCCAGCACATGACCGCTTTTCATATTGATCACCTTGATCCGGGCGGTCAGCCTGACTTGGCTGGGTCGGACCGAGAACTCCTGCTGCAAGCGAATCACTTCCACATCGACCCGCAGATCGGTCAATGCGGATGCGGGGGGCGACACCACGGCCCCGAAAGCGCCCGTGCGCTCGAACGCCCGCACCAGAATGGGCAGCAGCATCTTCGAGGGGGTATCGCTCCAGATGTTGTCGTTATAGTAATCCAGCTTCAGCGGCTCCCTGGTATAAGCGATGCGGTTGGAATCGAAGCCCGGCGCCGCTTTCGGCGCGGTCACCAACAAGGTCTTACCGCCGGCGCGTTGCGCCAGCGGTGGCGCATAAGTACCGACGTCCAGGAGAAAAGTTTGTGGCGGTGAGGATTTGTCCTGCGGCAGCGAACAACCGGCCAGGCCCAACATCCCCAGCAGCAACCAAGCCCAGCGGCTCGCCCTCGACCGATCCGCAATCGTGACCGTCATGCCCGTTCTCTCCGTTTTGAAGTTAGCGCCATCGCGTTCTCTCTTCCGATCGACCCAATCGCTTCACCAAACACGCGGAAACGTTTATCCATTATTTTTCACCCGGACCCGGCCGGCCGCTGGGCTTGCCCAACAACAGCGCGCGGGGATTTTGCTCCAGCAGTTCGGCCAAGCGCTGCAAGGTTCCCACCAGATCGTTGACTTGCACGAGCAGCCCGTTGAGTTCGGGCAAGGTGTTCTGCCCCAACCGTCGCAGCTCTTGCTGGCCGGTTTCAGCCGCGCCGCTCAAGGCCAAACTGGTTTGATTGAAGGTCTCCGCCGTCTTGCGCACCGCTTGGGCGCTGGCGCGGAAATCGGCCAGCGTCGTTTGCACTTGCGCGCTCAAATCGCCGGATTTTTCCAGGGTCGACGCCAGTTGTTCCAGCGTTTTGCCCAGCCGTTGCGCGAGCTTGACCAGTTCGTCGGTAAATGTTTCCAGGTTGGTCAACGTCCGCCGGATGGTTTCGGGTCGGTCGGCCACCGCCCCGGTGATGGCGTTGACATTGCGTAGAATCCCGGTCAGCGCGAGCTGGTTTTCGTCGCCCAACAACCGCTCCAGCCGCCCCGACAAGTTGTTGACGTTGGTCAAGATGTTGTTGAACGCATCGTCGAGCCGCGCCACCAGCGATGGCCCGGCCTGGATGACCGGCAGATCCTGGCCCGGTTTTTTTTCCAGCGGCGGAGATTGTGCCCGACCGCTGCTCAATTCCACTGACGCCACCCCGGTCAAGCCCCGAGTGGACAATGTGGCGATGGTGTCGCGGCGGATCGGCGTGCCGCGCTCAATGTCCAGCACCACATCCACCTGATCGGGATTGTTGGCGTCCAACTGGATGGATTCCACCTGCCCTACTTGCACGCCGCGATAGCGAACCGTCGCCTTGGGGTTCAGACCGGCGACCGATTCCTGAAAATACACCCGGTACCGGTCGTAGATTTTGGCCTCACCGCCGACCGTCAGCCAGAACACCACGCCCAGCAGCGCCGCACCCAGCAGCAGCACGAACAGCCCGACCAACACGTAATTGACTTTACTCAGCACGCCTGTTCCCAGCCGCGCGCCCGCGCGGCCCCTCGAAGTAAGCCCGTATCAACGGGTGCACGGCCTGCGTCAATTCTTGCATCGGGGCGTAACCGATCACCCGCTTCTCGCCCAGAAACGCCACCCGGTCGGTCGCCTGCCACAGCGTATCCAGGTCGTGGGTCACCATCACCACGGTCAACCCTAGCGACTCCTTGAGTTGCACCACCAGTTCGTCGAACGCGCCGGCGCTGACCGGGTCGAGACCGGCGGTCGGCTCGTCCAGGAACAGCAAGGCCGGGTCCAGCGCCAGGGCGCGGGCCAGCGCCGCCCTTTTCAGCATCCCGCCGCTCAACTCGCGCGGCAGCTTGCCGCCGGCGTCCGCCGGCAACCCCGCCAAGGCGATCTTCAAATCGGCAATTTCGGCGATCTCCTTGGCCGACAGCGCGGTATGCTCCCGCAGCGGCACGCCCACGTTTTCCCGCACCGTCAGCGAACTGAACAGCGCCCCCTGTTGGAACAGCATCCCGAACCGCCGCCGCAACTGAAAAGCCGCGCGCTCGCCGATCCCGACGATTTCCTGGCCGAACAGCTCGATCGAGCCGCCGATCGGCTGGAGCAGCATGATGATCGCGCGCAGCAGCGTGGTCTTGCCGGAGCCGGAGCCACCGACCAACGCCACGATTTCGCCCCGGCGGATGTCGAGGTTCAACTTGTCGTGAATGATCGTCGAACCGAACCCGGTGCGCAGATTCCGAACGACGATCACCGGCGGTTCCGGTTCGGCGGGCGCCTGTTTCATAAACCCACGCCGCCCAGTACCACCGAGAATAGCGCATCGGCGGCGATCACCAGGAAAATCGACTGCACCACGCTGACCGTGGTCTGCCGGCCGACGCTATCGGCGCCGCCGCGCACGTGAAAGCCCTGATAGCAGCCGACCAGCGCGATGATGGCGGCGAACACCGGCGCTTTGCCGACGCCCAGCAAGAAAGAAGTCAAGGTCACCACCTGCGGCACCCGGTCCAGAAAATCGCTGAAATTGACGTCCAGCAGCGTCTGGGCCATGACCATGCCGCCGAACACGCTGAGCGCGTCGGCGAACACCGTCAGCAACGGCAACGCGACCACCAGCGCCAGCAGTTTGGGTACCACCAGCAAGTCCATGGGCGGAATACCGATGGTGCGCAGCGCGTCCACCTCCTCGGTGATCTGCATGGTGCCGATCTGGGCGGTATAGGCCGAGCCGGTGCGACCGGCGACGATGATGGCGGTGATCAGCGGCGCCAGCTCGCGCAACATGGTCAGCGAGATCAGCTCGACGATGAAGATGTTGGCGCCGTAGGCCTTGAGCTGCTGGCCGCCCTGGTAGGCGATGACCACGCCCATCATAAACGACAGCAACGCGATGATCGGCAGCGCGTTGACGCCGGCATCCTCGATATTGCCAAACAGCGCCCGCCAGCGAAACCGGCCGGGACGCAGCAGCAAGCGGCCCAGCGCCGCCGCCGCCTCGCCGACGAAGCCCAGAAAGGCCGTGCCCGCGCTCAGGTGAAATGCCACCAACCGCCCCAGCCGCTCCAACCCGCCCGGCCGCGCTGGCGGGGCCGCTGAAACTCCGGCACTGGCGCGGCGTTCCCGAACCAGCTCCAGCAACGCCCGATGTTCCGCGCGCAATCCCACCAACCGGACCGGCCGGCCGGCCTGTTCCAGTTCGGCGACGAGGTTGAGCAGGCGCAACGCGCCGGTGGTATCGATGGCGCGGACGGCGGAGCAATCCAGTTCCAGCGCGCCCGACGGCCAGCGCACGCTTCGCAGGCGGCTGTCGAGACCCTGGATCCCGTCGAGCGTCCAGCCGCCCGCGCACTGGCACCGCTCCATCGCGCAGCGCACGACGGCGGAGTCGACCGAGGGCGGTGAAGGGACGGCCACCATGCGAAAACTGTCGCCTGAGTGAGTTTAGCGTGGGTTCAGCCGCCGCCAAGCCGCCGGATCCTGCTGGCCGCCCGGTTTCGCCCAGATACCGCGCCGGGTTTGTTTGGCTTCAGCCTGAGCCTGCTGGTAATCCGGCGCGTGATTGTACTGCTGGTAGACCACCGCCTGACCCAACCGGACCATTTCCAGGCCGACATCGCGCTCGCCTGCGACCACTTGGGCGACGGTTCGACCGTAGCGGTCATGATCCATCACCCGCAGGCCGATCGAGCCGGACCGGGGCAACAAACCGCGTAGCGCCTCGCGGGAACGATCGCCCCACGGCTCCTGCTTCATCTCCGGCGCGTCGATGCCGAAGATCCGCACCTTGACTTCACCCTCGGCGCAATTGGCGGACAAGGTATCGCCGTCGAAAACACCTCCGAGCGCGCAAACCAGCTCCGCGCCCTCGGCCGTGGCCGAAGGCGGCGCTTTGGGCTGGTGCAGGGCGTAACTGATCGCGACCACCGCCGCCGTCAACCCGCCCACTATCCAGGGGGAGCTGGTTTTGCGGCGACGAGTGCGGTTCAGCTCACCGCGCAGGGTCTTTTGCAGCAGCTTCAACAGTTCCTGGTTCACGGAGCTTGGCGGCATGGTAGGCGAGATGTTCGCCGATGAAGGTGGCGACGAAGTGGTAGCTGTGGTCGTAACCCGCCTGCCAGCGCAAAGTCAGCGGAAACTGGCGGGCCGCGCAGATCCGCTCCAGCGAGTTCGGGTGCAACTGCTGGGCGAGAAATTCGTCGTCCGTCCCCTGATCGACCAGCAACGGGAGGGCCGCCGCGCCGTCCTCGATCAAGCGGGTGGCGTCGTAAGCGGCCCAGGTCTCGCGGTCGCCACCCAGATACGCCTTGAAGCAACCCTGGCCCCAAGCGCAGGCCATCGGGTGACAGATCGGCGCGAAGGCGGAGACCGACCGATAAAAACCCGGTTCCTTCAACGCGCAGAGCAGCGCGCCGTGGCCGCCCATCGAATGGCCGGTGATGGCGCGCGCGCCGGTCAGCGGCAGTTTCGCCTCGACCAGCGCCGGCAGCTCGCGGGTGACGTAATCGTACATGCGGTAATGGGTCGACCACGGCGCTTGGGTGGCGTTGAGGTAAAACCCCGCGCCCTGGCCGAGATCGTAGCGTTCCGGCACGTCCGGCACGTCCGCGCCGCGCGGGCTGGTGTCGGGGATGACCAGCGCCAGCCCAAGTTCCGCCGCGTAGCGTTGCGCCCCGGCCTTGACCCGGAAATTGTCGTCGGTGCAGGTCAGGCCGGATAGCCAGTAGATCGCCGGGACTCGTTCCTTTTCGGCGATGGGCGGCAGATAGACCGAAAACGTCATGTCGCAGTTGCAAACCGGCGAGCGGTGCCGGTAACGGTTTAGCCGGCCGCCGAATTCCTTGATCGACTCGATGTGCTCCACCGGCGCGACCCCCCTAAAAAATGATGACGGAACGGATGCTCTTGCCTTCGTGCATCAGATCGAAGGCGGTGTTGATCTCTTCCAGCGGCATCGTGTGCGTCACCATCTTATCCAGTTCGATCTTGCCCCGGAGATAGTTGTCCACGTAACCGGGCAACTGGCTGCGGCCCTTGACCCCGCCGAAGGCGGTGCCTTTCCAGGTGCGGCCGGTGACCAGTTGAAACGGGCGGGTGCGGATTTCCTGGCCGGCTCCAGCCACGCCGATGATGGTGGACACACCCCAACCCATGTGGCAGCACTCCAGCGCCTGACGCATCACGTTGACGTTGCCGATGCACTCGAAGGAATAATCCACCCCGCCATCCGTCATCTCTTTGATGGCCTCGACCAGATCGCCGCCGATGTCCTTGGGATTGAGGGTGTCGGTTGCGCCCAGCGCCTTGGCCATGGCGAATTTGTCGGGATTGAGATCGACGGCGATGATCCGCCCGGCCTGGGCCATCACCGCGCCCTGGATCACCGACAGGCCGATGCCGCCGAGGCCGAACACCGCCACCGTCGCGCCCGGCTCGACCTTGGCGGTGTTCAGCACCGCGCCGATGCCGGTGGTGACGCCGCACCCCAGCAGGCACACCTTGTCCAGCGGCGCGGCCGGATTGATCTTGGCCAGCGCGATTTCCGGCACCACGGTGTACTCGGCGAAGGTCGAGCAACCCATGTAGTGAAACAGCGGCTGGCCCTTGCAGGAAAAGCGGCGGGTGTGGTCGGGCATGTAGCCGGTCCACACCGTGGCGGCGATGGACTGGCACAGGTTGGTTTTGGTGGAGCGGCAATACGCGCATTCGCCGCATTCCGGGATATAGAGCGGAATGACGTGATCGCCGGGTTTTAGGCCCTTGACGCCGGGGCCGCATTCGACCACTTCACAGCCGCCTTCATGGCCCAGAATGCAGGGAAAGGCGCCTTCCGGGTCATCGCCGGACAAGGTGAAAGCGTCGGTGTGGCAAACCCCGGTCGCCACCACTTTCAGCAATACCTCGCCGTCTTTCGGGCCTTCCACATCCACATGTTCGATCACCAGCGGTTTTTTCGGCTCCCAGGCCACGGCGGCACGCGCTTTCATGGTTTCGATTCCTCAAATGATTGTGGCTTGTCGGAGCGGCTACTTCGCCGCCGCCAGGGCTTGCTCCAGATCGGCCAGAATGTCGTCGATGTGTTCGATACCGATGGACAGCCGCACCAGGTCTTCGCTGACGCCCGCTTTGGCCAACTCCGCCGGCGACAGTTGCCGGTGGGTGGTGGTCGCCGGATGACAGGCCAGCGACTTGGCGTCGCCGATGTTGACCAGCCGGGTCACCAGTTGCAGCGCGTCGATGAACTTGGCTCCGGCCTCGCGGCCGCCCTTGATGCCGAAGCTCAAGATGCTGGAACCGCGTCCGCCCATATATTTGTCCACCAGCGGTTTTTCCGGGCTGTCGGAAAGAGCCGGGTATTTGACCCAGACCACTTGCGGGTGATCGCGCAGATACTCGGCGGCCTTGACCGCGTTTTCGCAGTGGCGGTCCATCCGAACCGGCAGGGTTTCGATGCCTTGCAGGATCAGGAAGCTGTTGAACGGCGAGATCGCCGCGCCGGTGTTGCGCAGCGGCACCACCCGCGCCCGGCCGATGAACGCCGCCGGCCCCAGCGCCTCGACGTAGACCACGCCGTGATAGGAGGGATCGGGTTCGTTCAAGCGGGCGAAACGTACCTTGTGCTGGTCCCACGGAAAGCGCCCGGAATCGACGATTGCGCCGCCGATGCTGGTGCCGTGGCCGCCCATGTATTTGGTCAGGGCGTGCACCACGATATCCGCGCCGTGCTCGAACGGCCGGCATAAATAGGGCGTCGGCACGGTGTTATCGACGATCAGCGGCACCCCCTGGGCGTGCGCGATATCCGCCAAGGCCCCGAAATCCACCACGTTGGCGGCCGGGTTGCCGATGGACTCGCAGAACACCGCCTTGGTCTTGCCGTCGATCAGCCGGCCCATCGCCGCCGTGTCGCGGTAGTCGGCGAAGCGGACCTCGATGCCGTAGCGGGGCAAGGTGTGGGCGAACAGGTTGTAAGTGCCGCCGTACAGGCTCGACGTGGTGACGATGTTGTCACCGGCTTCGGTGATGGTCATGATCGCGTAGGTGATCGCCGCCATGCCGGAGGCCACGCCCAGCGCGCCGACGCCGCCTTCCAGCGCCGCCACCCGCTGTTCCAGCACGGCGGTGGTCGGGTTCATGATCCGGGTGTAGATGTTGCCCGGCACCTTCAAATCGAACAGGTCGGCGCCGTGCTGGGTGTCGTCGAAGGCGTAGGAGGTGGTTTGATAGATCGGAACGGCGACGGCCTTGGTGGTCGGTTCCGGGGTATAGCCGCCGTGAATGGCGATGGTTTCGATTTTCATGGCTGCGGGTTCCGTCGGTGATCAAGGAAGACTGTAAAAGTCTGGCTGTTAAATTCAGGAAAGGAAGTGGTCATAGCCCAACCGCTCCAAATGAAAGGCTGAACTCTCCGCGCCGACCAGCCGCAAACCCGGTTCCGCCGTGATAGCGCCGATGCGAGTACAACGACAATCCCACCCCAGCGCCGTACTTTCCAACCGCGCAACCCGTTCCGGTGGGGCGGTGAAGCACAATTCGTAATCGTCGCCGCCAGACAGTGCGACGGCGAGCGCTGCCCGGCGGTCGGAGCCGGCCAGCAACGCCGGCGACAAGGGTAGGCGGTCCACCTCCAGCCGCGCGCCGACCCCGCTGCGTTCGAGGATGTGGCCGAGGTCTTGCGCCAGCCCGTCGGAGATGTCGATGGCGGCGCTGGCGATCCCGCGCAACGCCAAGCCTTGGGCGATGCGCGGCTGCGGTCGTTCCAACCGGGCTTGGAGATAGTCGCGATGCGCGGCGGCGACGGTGGTTTTGCCGTAAGCCACCGCCAGCGCCAAACCCGCATCGCCCGGCGTGCCGGTGACATAAATCCCATCGCCCGGTTTCGCCCCGTCGCGGCGCAGCGCCAAACCGGGCGGCACGAAACCGTGCGCCTGGAGCGTGATGACAGTCGTCGGCCCGCGCGTGGTGTCGCCGCCCACCAACTGCATCCGGTGACGCTCCGCCAGCGCGAACAAACCCCGGCGGAAGCGCGCCAGCCACGCCTCGTCGGCCCGTGGCAACACCAGCGCCAGCGTGGCCCAGGCCGGCGTTGCGCCCATGGCCGCCAGATCGCTCAAATTCACCGCCAGCGCCTTGTGGCCGATGCCTTCCGGGTCGGCGTCGGCAAAAAAATGCACGTCCGCCACCAGGGCATCCAGCGTCACCACCAGCTGCTGGTCGCCGGGCGGGAGCAGCAGGGCGCCGTCGTCCCCGATTCCCAGCGCCACGTCGGCGCGCCGCACCCTTTGAGCGGAAAAATAACGGTCGATCAGGGAAAATTCGGAGGCGGGCATCAGAGCGCCGAAGCTCCGCCCGATCCCCCTATGATTGGATCGGCAACCCTCATTGGCGCTGCCAATCCCGTCGGGAGGAAGAGATGGTGACGGTGAAACCGGCCACCACATCGCTCAGCGCCATGAGCACGATCAGAAAGAACGTGATGTTGGCCATGTGCGGCATCACCAGCAACTCGATCAAGGCGACGACGAAGACTACCAGCGAGAGCACATGGTTGAGAATGGCGCCGCTGGAACTGCTGGTGGCGCGGTAGACTTCGACGCACAACAGGATCAAGCCGAGCACCAGCAGCAGGTCGCCACCCCGGAACGGCAGCGTCGCGCCGGACAGCAGCGGCAACTGGAACCGCACCGCCTCCAGCCACGCCGGCGCGGTCAGCGCAAACAGCGTGTACACCACCACGACGATCGCAAGCAAGGGAAAACTGGCCATCATTTCTTCTCCACGGCAAACAAGAAGGCCGCCTTGGGAAAGGCGGCCCGGTCACGTCGGATGCGCTTCAGGCCGCCAACCGGCGGAACACCAGCGTGGCGTTGGTGCCGCCAAAGCCAAAGCTGTTGGACATCACCACCTTCAGGTCGGCGCCATCGACCCGCTGCCGGACGATGGGAAAACTTTCCGCCGCCGGATCGAGGGTTTCGATGTTGGCCGAGGCCGCGATGAAGCGATTGTCCATCATCAGCAGCGAATAGACCGCCTCGTGCACGCCCGCCGCGCCCAGGGCGTGGCCGGTCAGCGGTTTGGTGGAACTGATCGGCGGTATCCGCTCGCCGAACATCTCGCGGAGCGCTTCCAGTTCCCGAATATCGCCGACCGGCGTGCTGGTGCCGTGAGTGTTGATGTAATCCACCGGCTCGCCGACGCCTTCCAGCGCCTGTTTCATGCAGCGCAAGGCGCCTTCACCGGACGGTTGCACCATGTCGTAACCGTCCGAGGTCGCGCCGTATCCGACCAGTTCGGCGTAGATCCGCGCGCCGCGCCGGCGGGCGTGCTCCAGTTCCTCCAGCACCACCACCCCGCCGCCGCCGGAAATCACGAAGCCGTCGCGGTTGGCGTCGTAGGTGCGGGATGCGGTCTGCGGCGTGGCGTTGTACTTGGTGGAGAGCGCGCCCATCGCGTCGAACAGGTGGCTCAAACTCCAGTGGACTTCCTCGCCGCCGCCGGCGAACACGATGTCTTGCTTGTTCCACTGGATCAGCTCGGCGCCGTGGCCGATGCAGTGCGCGCCGGTGGCGCAGGCGGAGCCTATGCTGTAGTTCACGCCCTTGATCTTGAAGGGCGTGGCCAGGCAGGCGGTGGTGGTGCTACTCATGGTACGCGGCACCATGTACGGCCCGACCCGTTTCAAGCCCTTGTTACGCAGCAAGTCGGCGGCCTCGACCATGTTTTGCGGGCTGCCGCCGCCGGTGCCGGTCACCAGCCCGGCGCGCGGGTTGGACACCAGC
>DPWB01000370.1:0-632 GCA_003527885.1 Candidatus Competibacteraceae bacterium | reverse complement strand
TTGCGGTCGATCCGCGCCGCCAGATCGACCCGGATGGGGCCGCGCACGTGGGAGCGCATCCCCATCTCCTTATAATCCTCCGCGAACTCCAGGCCGCTGCGGCCTTGGCGCAGCGATTCCAACACTTCCCAGCGGTCGTTGCCGATGCTGGATACGATACCGATACCGGTAACCACCACCCGTCTCATCGTCGCTATCCTCAAAAGCCGTCGGTCGAGGTGAACAAGCCGACCCGCAAGTCTTTGCCGGTATAAATGGTCCGGCCGTCGACCTCCAGATTCGCGTCGGCGATACCCATAACCAGTTTGCGCAAAATGACCCGCTTCATCTGAATGTGATAGGTCAACTTTCTGGCTTCGGGGCGGACTTGGCCGGTGAACTTCACTTCACCGCAGCCGAGCGCCCGGCCCCGCCCCTGGCCCCCCATCCAACCCAGAAAAAATCCGACCAGCTGCCACATCGCATCCAACCCCAGACAACCCGGCATCACCGGATCGCCGATGAAGTGGCAGCCGAAAAACCAAAGATCTCTTATACACATCTCCGAGCCCACGAGACCGTACTAGATCTCGTATGCCGTCTTCTGCTTGAAAAAAAAAGTTAATATGAGTTCTTATTAACTTTTAAGAGTG
>DPWB01000120.1:6720-10716 GCA_003527885.1 Candidatus Competibacteraceae bacterium | reverse complement strand
ATACGGATGAGGAGATATCATACGGTTTTTTTTTTTCAAGCAGAAGACGGCATACGAGATCTAGTACGGTCTCGTGGGCTCGGAGATGTGTATAAGAGACAGCCTCAATAGAACCCATGCTGTCACTTTCGAGTCGAAACATCATTGTGTCAGCCATAATCGTTACTCAGCCCATACAGGCGCAAGAGAGGACGGCGGGCGAGCCGTCGCAATTCAACGTTTTCTCCTCCAGCTTGCGCCGCGCCGCATGGGTGTGTTTCAACACTGCGATCGCCGGCGCCGGTTGCTGTGCCGCCCGGTCGCCGGGGCCGAGGAGTTGCGGGTGGCCGGCATCGAAGTCGAGACGCTCGACCAGGAAATCGATGAAGGCGCGCACCTTGGGCGATTCCATGCGTCCGCGCGCGAACACCGCATTGAAATCGAGTGGCGGCCCGGTCCAACCGGGCAGCACGCGCCGCGCACAACCCCTTTCCACATCCGCTTCGATCGTGACATCGCTCGCCAACATCAGCCCCTCACCGCACAGCAGGGCGCTCTTGAGCGGGGCGGGGCCGTTGGCCACCAGCACCGGGTCGATGGCGAAATCGCCGCTGTGCGCGCCATCGCTCAGCGTCCAGAAATAATCGGCACCGTTGTGGCGGTCTATGTTCATCGCCAAAGAGCGGTGCCGGCGGAGATCGTCGGGATGGCGCGGCTCGCCGTGGTCCGCGAGGTAAGCGGGGCTGGCGTAGACATGGCTGCGGAACACGGCGAGGCGGCGCGCCGCCAAGTTGGAATCGGGCAGGCTGCCGACCCGCAGGGCGAGGTCGATCCCCTCGTCGATCAGGTCCAGGTTTTCGTTGCTCAACACCATCTCGACCCGCACTTCGGGATAGAGCGCGTAAAAATCGCCCAGCAGCGGCGCGATCCAGGTCACCCCGATCGCGTAAGGCGCGGTGAAGCGCAGCCAGCCGCGCGGGGCGCCCTGGAGCTGGGCGACCGCCCGTTCCGCCTCGTCCAGCTCCCGGGCGACGCGCCGGCAGCGCTCGAAATAGACGCCGCCGGTTTCGGTCAGGCCCAGCTTGCGGGTGGTGCGGTGCAGGAGCTGCGCGCCGAGCCGCGCCTCCAGGTCTTGCACCTTGCGGCTGACGGTGGTCTTGGGCAGGCGCAGCGACCGCGCCGCGCCGGTGAAACTGCCGCGCTCGACCACTTCCACGAAGATTAAAGTGTCGTTGAGATCGCGCATCGTCGGCGCTCCTTCAAAAGGGATAGACGGCAAATTAGACCGTGGATGGGATGATGATTCCCCTAAATCCTGACTAATCAAGTCAAGATTTAGGTTTTAGACTGCGCGAGATTAGGTAACCGAGGCCGCTGTCGATTTCGCCGTCCGCCAAACGTCTACCCCGTAGTCAACCGTGAATCGGTTCGTGGAGCGCGGCGTCCGGGCCGCGCGCCGCTCGGGGTCGTTTTGCACCCGCCATGCCACGAGGTCTACCCGTCATGAGCTATCGCCCACCCTCGATCCGTCCCACGCTCGCCGGGCCAATCGCCCCGTTCGCGTTGAGCGCCGCGCTCGCCATCGCTCTGGCCGCTTGCACCGGCCAAGCCGCGCCGGAAGGGGCCGCCCCGCCGCCGCCCGAAGTCAGCGTCGCTACCGTCTTCACTAAATCGGTGCGGCAATGGGACGACGCCACCGGCCGCATCGCCGCGCTCGAAACGGTCGAGTTGCGCCCGCGCGTCAGCGGCTACGTCCAGCGCGTCGCCTACCGTGAAGGCGATGAGGTGAAACGGGGCGAGCTGTTGTTCGTCATCGACCCGCGCCCCTATCAGGCCGCGCTCGACCGGGCCCTGGCCGATCTCGACCGCGCTCGCAGCGAGTCGCGCTTGGCGCAAACCCAGGACAAACGCGCTCAGACCTTGGTCGCGTCCAAAGCGATTTCGCGCGAGGAATTCGAGACGCGCCGGGCCACCAGCACGCAGGGCGATGCCGCGGTGCGGGCCGCCGAGGCGGCGGTAGACGCCGCGCGCCTCAACCTGCAATTCACCGAAGTGCGCGCGCCGATCGCCGGCCGCACCGGCCGCGCGCTGATCACCGAGGGCAATCTCGCCCAGGCCGATACCACCTTGCTCACCACGCTGGTATCGCAAGACCCGGTCTATGTGTATTTCGAAAACGACGAGGGGGCGTTCCTGCGCTACAAGGCGCTGGCCCCCAAGGGCGAGCGCGCCGTTTCGCGCAACGCGGTGCGGGTCGGGCTCGCCAACGAGGAGGGCTATCCGCACCGGGGCACGGTGGACTTCATCGACAATCGGATGGACCCCACCACCGGCACCATCCGCGCCCGCGCGGTGCTGCCCAATCCCGACCGGGCCTTCACGCCAGGCCTGTTCGCACGGGTGCAGATGGCCAGCGGCGCCGAGTTCGAGGCGCTGCTGATCGACGACAAAGCGGTGCTGACCGACCAGGACCGCAAATACGTCTACGTGCTCGGGCCCGACGACAAGGCGCTGCGCAAGGACGTGGTGCTGGGGCGGATGGTCGATGGGTTGCGGGTGGTGCAGTCCGGCCTGGAACCCGGCGACCAAGTGATCGTCAACGGCGTGCAAAAGGTGTTTTTCCCCGGTATGCCGGTCAAACCCAAGCAGGTCGCCATGGGCACGCCGGCGTCCGCCGCCCAAGTCGCCAGCGCGGCGGACGCCCGCTAAATTTCCCGCCTCGGGCCAAAACCGAAATTCCTCGCCCCTAGCGCCGGCGGCCGCGCGCCGCAAAGGAAGCGTCATGGATTTCTCCAAGTTCTTCATCGACCGGCCGATCTTTGCGGCGGTATTGTCCATCGTGATCTTGGCCGCCGGCCTGATCGCGATTCCGATCCTGCCGGTCACCGAGTACCCCGACGTGGTGCCGCCCTCGGTGGTGGTGCGCGCGGTCTATCCGGGCGCCAATCCGAAGGTCATCGCCGAGACCGTGGCAACCCCGCTGGAAGAGGCGATCAACGGCGTCGAAAACATGATGTACATCAAGTCGGTCGCCGGCTCCGATGGCGTGTTGCAGACCACCGTCACCTTCCGCACCGGCACCGATCCCGACGAGGCCCAGGTGCACGTGCAGAACCGGGTCAACCAGGCGCTGGCGCGGTTGCCCGAGGACGTGCGCCGCCAGGGCGTGACCACGCAAAAGCAATCGCCCAACCTGACGATGGTCGTGCACCTGGTCTCGCCGGACGGGCGCTACGGCGCGCTGTACCTGCGCAACTACGCGACTTTGAAAGTCAAGGACGAGCTGGCGCGGCTGCCGGGCGTCGGCAGCACCCAAGCCTGGGGGGCGGGCGATTACGCCATGCGGATCTGGTTAAACCCGGATCAGGTCGCCGCGCGCGGGCTGACCGCCGGCGACGTGGTGCGCGCGGTGCGCGAGCAGAACGTCCAGGTCTCCGCCGGCCAGCTCGGCGCGGAACCGCTCCCCGAAGGCAGCGATTTCCTGATCTCGATCAACGCCCAAGGTCGCCTGCGCACCGAAGAGGAGTTCGGCAACATCGTGATCAAGAGCGGCGCCGGCGGCGAGATCGTGCGCTTGGCCGATGTCGCCCGGCTGGAACTGGGCGCCGGCGACTACACCCTGCGCTCGCAGCTCGACGGCAAGGACGCCATCGGCATCGGCATTTTCCAATCGCCCGGCGCCAACGCCATCGAGCTGTCCGACGCGGTGCGCGCCAAGATGGACGAACTGGCCACGCGCTTTCCCGAAGGGCTCGCCTATAAGGTCATCTACGATCCGACGGTGTTCGTGCGCGACTCGATCAAGGCGGTGGTGACCACCCTGATGGAGGCGGTGGGGCTGGTGGTGCTGGTGGTCATCCTGTTCCTGCAAACCTGGCGCGCCTCGATCATCCCGCTGCTGGCGGTGCCGGTCTCGATCGTGGGCACTTTCGCGGTGCTGTACCTGCTCGGTTTCTCGATCAACACCCTCACCCTGTTCGGCCTAGTGCTGGCGATCGGCATCGTGGTGGACGACGC
>DPWB01000120.1:1074-6420 GCA_003527885.1 Candidatus Competibacteraceae bacterium | reverse complement strand
GCGATCGCGCTGGTGCTGTGCGCGGTGTTCGTGCCGATGGCCTTCCTGAGCGGGGTGACCGGCCAGTTCTACAAGCAGTTCGCGGTGACCATCGCGGTGTCGACGGTGATCTCGGCGATCAACTCGCTCACCCTGTCGCCGGCGCTGGCGGCGAAGCTGCTCAAGGCCCACGACGCGCCGAAGGACGCGCCGTCGCGCTGGATCGACCGCCTGTTCGGCTGGCTGTTCCGGCCGTTCAACCGGGCCTTCGCGAAAAGCTCCAAAGGCTATCAGTCCGGGGTGGGACGCGCCCTGCGCCGGCGCGGGGCGGTATTCGCGGTCTACGCGGCGCTGCTGGTCGCGACCGGCCTGATGTTCCAGGCGGTGCCGCGCGGCTTCATCCCGACGCAGGACAAGCTGTACCTGATGGGCGGGGTCAAGCTGCCGGAGGGCGCTTCGCTCGAACGCACCGACGCCGTGGTCCACCGGATGAGCGAGCTCGCGCTGGCGACCGACGGCGTGGAAGGCGCGGTGGCCTTCCCCGGCCTCAACGCTTTGCAGTTCACCAACACCCCGAACACCGGCACCGTGTTCTTCACGCTAAAGCCGTTCAAGGAGCGCGCGCGAAGCGCCCTTGAGATTAACGCCGAGATCAACCGCAAGATCGCCGGCATCCAAGAAGCGTTCACCTTCTCGATCATGCCGCCGCCGATCCTTGGCGTGGGCAGCGGTTCGGGTTATTCCCTGTTCGTGGAGGATCGGGCCGGGCTCGGTTACGGCGCTTTACAAAGCGCGCTCGGCGCTTTTCAGGGCGCGATCGCCCAGACGCCGGGCATGGGGTTTCCGATCAGCAGCTATCAGGCCAACGTGCCGCAGCTCGACGCGCAGGTGGATCGGGTCAAGGCCAAGGCGCAGGGGGTGTCGCTGACCGAGCTGTTCGACACGCTGCAAACCTATCTGGGTTCCGCTTACATCAACGATTTCAACCGGTTCGGCCGTACCTGGCAGGTGATCGCCCAAGCCGACGGCCCGTTCCGCGACGGGATCGAGGACATCGCCAACCTGCGCACCCGCAACCTCGGCGGCGAGATGGTGCCGATCGGTTCGATGGTGAGGGTCAGCCAGAGCTACGGCCCCGACCCGGTGATCCGCTACAACGGCTATCCGGCCGCCGATCTGATCGGCGAATCCGACCCGCGGGCGCTGTCTTCGGCGCAAGCGATGGCCAAGCTCGCGGAACTCGCGCCGCGCGTGCTGCCCAACGGGATGCGCTTCGAATGGACCGACCTGAGCTACCAGCAGGCCACCGAGGGTAACGCCACGGTGATCGTGTTCCCGCTGGCGGTGCTGCTCGCGTTCCTGGTGCTGGCGGCGCTGTACGAAAGCTGGACACTGCCGCTGGCGGTGATCCTGATCGTGCCGATGACGATGCTGTCGGCGCTGCTCGGGGTGAAACTCACCGGCGGCGACAACAACGTGTTCGTGCAGGTCGGGCTGGTGGTGCTGATGGGGCTGGCGTGCAAGAACGCCATCCTGATCGTCGAATTCGCCCGCGAGCTGGAGCGGCAGGGCAAGGCGACGGTCGAGGCGGCGCTGGAAGCGTGCCGGCTGCGGCTGCGCCCGATCGTGATGACCTCGATCGCCTTCATCGCCGGCACGGTGCCGCTGGTGCTGGCCCACGGCGCGGGCGCGGAGGTGCGCGCCGTCACCGGCATCACCGTGTTCGCCGGGATGCTGGGCGTGACCTTGTTCGGCCTGTTCCTGACCCCGGTGTTCTACGTCGCGCTACGCAAGCTGGTCGCGCGGCGGGCCGCGCCGGCCCCGGCCGACCAGCCCCTGGAGGCGAGCCATGTCTGATCGGGGACGCCGTGCGCGCCCACGCGCAAAATTGGCCTGGAGATCGCTCATGTCCGACCGGAAACCCTTGTTCGAGAAGCTGGAAGTCGCCGCGCTGGCCGCGGCCTTGTCCGCCTGCGCGGTCGGCCCCGATCACGTTCGGCCGACGACGCCGACGCCGGGTCGGTTCGCCCGCGACGAGCTTGCGGGCGGCGCGGCAAGAACGGCCGTGACCGCGCCCGACCTGGCGTTCTGGCGCGCTTTCGGCGACCCGCAACTCGCCCGGTTGGTCGAAGACGCCCTGTCTTTCAACAACGACCTCAAAGTCGCGCTGGCCCGCTACGACCGCGCCAACGCGCTGCTGCGCGAGGCGCGTTACGACCGGGTTCCCGCCGTCACCGCCAGCGCCGAAGCGAGCCACGCCCGCCTGTCGGCCGATCAAGCGGCGGGCGCGCCGGGCGACCAGCGCGACGGCGAATCTTATAGCGCCGGCATCAATGCCGCCTGGGAGCTTGATCTGTTCGGCCGCATCCGCCGCCAGGTGGAAGCCAACCGCGCCGACGCGGCGGCCGGCGCCGCCGATCTCCAAGCGCTCCAGGTCGCGGTCGCGGGCGAAGCCGCGCGCACCTACATCGAGCTGCGCGGTTTGCAGGAACGCCTGCGGGTGGCGCGCGAAAACGCGGCCAACCAGCGCGAAACGCTGCGCCTGGTCGACGCGCGCCTCGGAGCCGGGCGGGGCACCGAGTTCGACACCGCCCGCGCCCGCGCGCAGCTGGAAACCACGCAAGCGCGGGTGCCGGCGCTGGAGGCGGCGGTCGCGGTCGCCGTTCACCGGCTGGCGGTGCTGAGCGGGCGTCCGCCCGACGCCTCGATCGCCGAACTGGAAACCGCCGCGCCGTTGCCGGCTCTGCCCGGAAAACTCGATCCGGGCACGCCGGGCGAGCTGCTGCGCCGCCGCCCCGACATCGCCGCCGCCGAGCAGCGCTTGCACGCGGCGACCGCGCGCATCGGCATCGCCACCGCCGACCTGTTTCCGCGTTTCACTTTGGGCGGGCTGATCGGGACACAAGCGGCGGACACCGGCGCACTGTTCGGGCGCGACAGCGAAACTCACTTGATCGCGCTCGGCATCGACTGGTCGTTTCTCGACATCGGCCGGGTGCGCGCCCGCATCGCCGCCGCCGACGCGGATGCCGAGGGCGAACTCGCCCGCTACCGGCAGACCGTGCTGTTGGCGCTGGAAGACACCGAGAACGCGCTGGTGCGCTACGCCCGCGCCCGGACCGAAGACGCGCACCTCGAACGCGGCGCGCGCGACAGCGCTCAGGCCGCGCGACTGGCGCGGGTCCGTTTCGATGCCGGCGCCGCCGATTTGCTGGAGGTGCTCGACGCCGAACGGACGCGATTGCAGGCGCAAGATGCTTTTGCCGACGCCCGCGCGCGCAGCATCGCCGGCGCGGTCGGCGTTTACAAGGCGCTCGCGGGCGGCTGGCCGCAGCACCTGCCAGAGCGCGAAAAACTCGCTGCCGCGCGCGGGCCGTGAGCTTTCAAAGCGTGCGAGCAACAGCCGTTCACCGCAACCCAGAGGAGATCGCTCATGAAACGTTTTAGCGCAATGATTTTTGAGTTTGGCCATCAACAACCTGCGAGGAGGCAACCATGAAGCCGACCCTTTTGAAGAAAACCCGGTGGATGATCGCTGGCGCCACATTTAGTTTCGTGGCGGCGGCCGCGGCTTACACCGCAAGCGGCGGCCCTGCGTCCACTCAAGCTTTTCCCGATCCCGACGAAAAGGTGCAGGCCGCGCCGGCGGGCCGAACGAACACGCCGGCTGCCCGCTCCGGCTGGAGTAAGGGCTCTTATAACGCTGGAAACTTTGTCCCCAAGGCGATCCATCGTTTCGGCGCCGGTTCCGCCGGTCACTCCCCGGTCGGCGCGGGGCAGGCCGATAACACCTGCTCGCAGCCGGGATTCAACCAACGCAACAAACAGTTCGGACAGAATGCCCTGCTGTGCTGATGGCTATTCCGGTCGGATGTTCGGATCCGCCGGAGCCGCGCAGTTTCAACCGCTATCCAACTTCGGAGAACCTCCATGAAAATACGGCTGGTCGTTTCGACTTTCGCGCTCGTCCTCGGTCTCTCGGGCATGACCCCCGCCGTGGCGGCCTCATCCGGTACAGGCGCCTCTTCCTCTTCTTCTGGAGCATCGGGGTCTCACGGCCGCTCGGACGGATCTGGAACCTTCAATCGCGCGCTCCAGCGCCGCACCCACGGCTCGGAGGAAAATTTCGACAGCTCTTGGAACGAAAGGGTAACGTCCCGACAATCCAAGGGCGATCATCCGTCTTTCTCCGATTCCCTAAAGGATGAGCATTGTTCGCCGAGGCCCCGGTTCGGGTTCAACGACACCAATCAATTCTCCAGTTGTTAAACCGGGCGGGGTCGATAGCTGACATCATCGACCCCGCGCCGGAAAAAGCGGCAACTCAACCCATACCGGTCGCGATGGGCGGCCGCCCCTGAAAGATGGTGCTCCAGGGTGCGCTAAATAATACCGATGCAACCGGCTTTTTCGAAGCGCCATCGGTATCGGTCGTACAGCGTGTTCGGATTTTATAAGGGCCTCATCTTTCAAAAGCCTCAAGCTTCTTTCACTCGTGGGAGTACTCTCAGATGTCAAACGCTTTCAAAGTACTGACTTCCGGTTTGTTGGCCTCGTCGCTGCTCGTCGCCACTTCAGTGCGAGCGGCGGAAACTGGTAAGACGGAGGTCGATAGGGCCCCATCGGGGACGGTGGTCATCGACGAAAATCAGTTCGGCTTGATCATCGGCGGCAGCACGGGCGAGGGAACCTTGACCTATAAAGGCAAGAAGCACCCTTTCAAAATTAACGGCATCACCGTCGGTGCGACGGCCGGCGCGGCCAAGGTGCGTGCGACGGGCAATGTTTACCATCTGAACGACCTGTCTCAGTTTTCTGGCCACTATACCGAACTGAACGCCAATGTGGCCGCCGCCCGCAGCGGCACCGGCGGTATCCGGTTGTCCAATTCGAACGGCGTGGTGATGGACCTGCAAGCCGATGCCGAGGGGTTGCAATTAAATCTGGGAGTCGGCGGCGTTAAAGTGACGATGGGCAAGTAAAGGTTGTGTTGCGTTATTTTGAGACCGATAGGATTCTGACGATCTGTGTATGGAATCAGGCGGCCAAGGAATAGAATTGTTCGGCAGGGGATAGCCCCCGCCTGGTGACGATGCCCATCTGCCCCTTCTTGATCATGAACCGCCCCGGCTTTCTCGGAGGCTCCAACATTTGAGAGGATGGAGCCATGAAGAGGTGAAGACACGAAACGGAATTTATAGTCATTCACAAAGATAGCAATACATTTTAACGATGCGGTCGATCGACTGGTCGGGGTGGTATTCACGGCGTTTTTTGAGGGTGGCGAAGTCGCGCTCGATGGGGTTGAGATCGGGGGAATAGGGCGGAAGGAAGAGGAGGCGCGCCGCGCGGCGACGAGCTGGCGGG
>DPWB01000120.1:0-696 GCA_003527885.1 Candidatus Competibacteraceae bacterium | reverse complement strand
GCACGGGACCGAGCTGCCGGGCCAGCCAAGCGTTGAACACGGCGGTGTTGCAGGCACCCGTGAACAGTGACGGGGCTTGGAGCCGGTCACCGATCCGGGCGGCCAGCAAGGATGTTCGGGGCCGTTTGTGGCCCGAGACCAGTCCGTGGACGCGCCGGCCCTTCGGGGCGTAGCCGTGGCGGCGGCTGACGGTCGGTTCAAAGCCGCTCTCGTCCACGCAGACCAACACTTTCCCCCGCCGCCGCGCCCGGTCGCGCCAGTGGGCGTAGGCTTGGCGCTTGCGGGGGTCGCGCTCGCGGTAGCCCAGCGTTTTTTTTGCGGCTCACCCCCAGCCGCCGGAGCGCGTACCACACCCCGTTGCGGGAGGCCCCAAAGTGCCGAGCCCGCTCCCGCAAGGTCCAATCCGGGTGCGCCTCCGCGTGCGCGCGCAGCGCCTCCCAATCCAACCGCCGCAGGCCGCGCGGGCCGGTACGCCGGTACGCCAGCCCATCGGCCGCCCTCAGCCACCGATACACGCTCGCCACCCCCACCTGAAAGTAAGCGTCCGTCCAAGGCCGTCTGGACGACTTGAAATCCGGTAGGGACACTGCGGAGACTGTCTCTTATACACATCTGACGCTGCCGACGAGCGATCTAGTGTAGATCTCGGTGGTCGCCGTATCATTAAAAAAAAAAAAAAACACAGGAGAATGAATG
>DPWB01000008.1 GCA_003527885.1 Candidatus Competibacteraceae bacterium | reverse complement strand
CAGGAATGGGTCAGACTCGTCCAACTGTGGTATCGCCAGATTCGCTTGTGTGCTATCTTTACGTTGCAGCGTATCGCTTGCTACGCCCCGAATGACCAAGCGCGCCCAGCCGGCCGCGATCAGCCACAACAGGGCGCCCAACGCGACGGGACCGCCCGCCGCAGTGCCTAAGCCATAGGCGATACTGGCCAAACCGCTCAACCAGAACACGCCGATCGGGGCGGCGGTGCAGGCCACGCAGCCGTAACGGACGACGGCCGCCGGGGGAATAAAAAATGCGAGCGCGGTTCTCTTCATGACCTATTCCTCAGGGGAGTTACCAAGGGCTGTCGACCAAGGAGGCCGACAAAGGGAAGGAAGTGTATATCCGTATATTTCGATCTAGGTTCCAATTGCTTATTAATATAAGGTCACCGGCTCGCAAACGCGAGACGTTTGTCGTTTGTCCGATTAAAAGTCTGCCGCACCTCGTTGCAAAACCGCACCGCGTCCAATATAACTAACAATTCTGATGCCGTAGGAGGTTTGAATGAACATCAAAAAGGCACTGGTGGTGGATGACTCGAAAGTTGCCCATCTCACCTTGCGCAAGCTGCTGCTGGAGCGCGGCGTCGAGGTCGATTGGGTCGGGTCGGGCGAAGATTGCATCAAATATCTGGACAACAAGAAACCCGATATCATTTTCATGGATGTCATGATGCCCGGCATGGACGGTTTCGAAACCAGCCGGGCCATCACCGGGCAAAACCTCCAGGATTCCCCGCCCATCATCATGTGTTCCGCCAATGCCACCGACGAGGACAAGCGGGATGCCAAGGAAAGTGGTGCGGTCAGTTTTCTGTCGAAGCCTTATACCCCCGACCAGCTCGATACCGTGTTGCGCACCGTCAGTGAGGGAACCGCCGTCATCTCGCTGGAAGCGGCGGCGACCTCCTCGACCGCGATCCCGATGCCGACCGTGGTCGAAAAACCGACGCCGGCTCCCGTCGCGCCTTCGCTCGCCGCCAGAGAGGCGCCGGCCACGCCAGCGCGCGCCGAAGGCGCCGGCGATATCGAGCAACTTGCCGAGCGCGTCGCTTGGGCGGCGGCCGAGAAGGTCGCCCGCGACATCATTCAAGAACTGGTGCCCAATCTAGCCCGGGAAATCGCCACCCAAACCGCGCGCGGCGTTTCCGAAGACCTGGGACGGCGCGCGGCCCACGCGGCGGTGCGCGCCGCCCAGGAAGCCGCCAAACAGGTGGCCACCGAAATCGCCCGCGGCACCGCCGAACGCACGGCGCGCAGCGCCGCCCAGGAAAGTGCCCGCAGCGTGGCCGAACAAGCGGCCCGCGAAGTCAGCGAAGGCGTTTCGCAGCGCAACGTCGCCCGGGGTCTGGAGCTGAACCGCGAGGAATTGTTCAAGGAAATCGAAACCCAGATCGACCAGCAAAGCAAGGCCAACCTGACCCTGCTCACGTCCAACCCGGAATTCAAACAGCAGCTCGTGCAAACGGTTCGCTCGGGCATTCAACCGGTGATCGAAACCATTGCGCGGGAAACCGCCGAGCGGTCGATTTTGCAGGCCAGTTCGAACCTCGCGCCGGCCGAAGGCTCCCTGGCCTCACGCGTGACCTTGGCGCTGACGCTGGGCATCGTCGCGTTGGTAGGTTCGGCCGCCGCCTTGCTGGGGTACGTTTTCAAACTGTTTTGAAGCACGGCGCCGCCACCGGATGGCCAACATCCGGCGGGACGGGTGGCGGCGTGGTGGTTTTGCCGCAAGCGGGTGTTGGAATGGAGGTCTCATGCTCCAATCGATTCGGCGTTCGCGCTGCTTTGGTCCGCTGCTATTGGCTCTGCTGGGCGTGCTGTCGCCGGGCGCGGGCCGGTCCGATGTCACCCCCTACGGCCCCCTCGACCGCCTCCACCCGGTCGTGGCTCGTAACGGCATGGCCGTCACCCAGGAAGCGCTGGCCACCCGAGCCGGCGTAGATATCCTGCGGCAAGGCGGCAACGCGGTGGATGCTGCGGTGGCGATCGGTTTCGCGCTGGCGGTCACCTTGCCCCAGGCCGGAAATTTGGGCGGCGGCGGCTTCATGCTGGTTTACGATGCCGCTGAAAAGCGAAGCGAAGCCATCGACTTCCGGGAAGTCGCGCCGGCCGCCATCCGGCGGGATTTCTATCTGAACGAAAAGGGTGAGGTGGATGAAACCCGCATCCGCCACAGCCATCAGGCCGCCGGCGTGCCGGGCACCGTGGCCGGACTGGCGCTCGCCCACGGCCGCCACGGCCGCCTGCCGTGGCCGAAACTGATCGCGCCCGCTATCCGTTTGGCCGAACAGGGTATTGCGGTCAGCCCCGAACTGGCCCATTCGCTTCAGGAATCCCGCGAACGCATGGCGCACTGGCCGGCCAGCCTGAAACAGTTTTTCAAGCCGGACGGCTCCGCCTACCACGCCGGCGAGACACTGGCCCAGCCGGATTTGGCGGCGTCGCTCAAGCTGATCGCGGAACATGGCTCACCGGCGTTTTACCGAGGTGAAATCGCCCGTCGGCTGGTCGCCGACATGAAGGCGCACGGTGGCCTGATCGAACCGGACGATCTCAAGCGGTACCGGGCGGTGGTCCGGGAGCCGGTGCGCGGCAGCTATCGCGGTTACGACATCGTGTCGATGCCGCCGCCCAGCTCCGGCGGCGTCCATCTCGTTCAATTGCTCAACATGATGGAAAACTGGCCGCTGGCCGAGTTGGGCGCCGGCAGCGCCGCTGCCATGCACCGCATGGCCGAAGCCATGAAAGTGGCCTACGCCGACCGCAGCGAATATCTGGGCGACCCCGATTTTGTCAAGATACCCGTCGCCGGCCTGACTTCCAAAGCCTACGCCAGGGAACTGGCGGGACGCATCGACCCGAACCGCGCCCGGCCGGCTTCCGCGATCAAACCGGGCCAACCGCAGCGCCACGAAAGCGAGCAGACCACCCATTATTCGGTGATCGACCGGGACGGCAACGCGGTCGCCGTGACCTACACGCTGAATTTTCCCTACGGATCCGCCATCGTGGCGGCGGGCACCGGCATCCTGCTCAACAATGAAATGGACGATTTCGCCGCCAAGCCCGGCACGCCGAACGCCTACGGCCTGATCGGCGGCGACGCCAACGCCGTGGCGCCCGGCAAACGCCCGCTCAGTTCGATGAGCCCGACCATCGTCCTCAAGGACGGCCAGCCGGTGCTGGTCACCGGCAGCCCCGGCGGCAGCCGCATCATCACCACCGTGCTACAAATCATCTCGAACGTCATCGACCACAACATGAACATCGCCCAAGCCACCCTCGCCCCCCGGTTTCACCATCAATGGCTGCCGGACGAGTTGCGGATCGAGGAAGGCTTCAGCCCCGATACCGTGCGCTTGTTGCGCGCTTTCGGTCACACCATCGCGGTCAAGGATGCGCTGGGCGACACCCAAAGCATCGCGCGCGAGCCCGGAGGGTTGTACGGCTTTTCCGATCTCCGCCGGCCGGGTGGATCGGCGGCGGGTTATTGACCCCGCTGGTCCGAGTTTTGCCGGCCGCGCCAACTCAGAGCGCGACGGCGCTCGCGGCTCGCGCGGCTCCGGCTAAAGCCGCGCCGCACCCTTCCATTCAGTAATATCTCGAACGGCGCCGATAATCCGCCAGCGATCCGGCGCTCCACGCTCCGCCGCGCACTCCATGCGATGGTCAAACCAACGGATCTCGCCATCATGCAAGATCGCCCGAAATTCGTGGTGTGTCGTCTGGCCCGGTTCCAACCGGCCCAACAATGCCAAGAAGGACCCGCGATCCTCGGGGTGCACCACGAACCACCAGCCCCGGTGTTCGCGCACCGCCGTTTCGCTGAAGCCGGTCAGCGCGTGGAACGTATCGGTCAGCCAATCGACCCGATAATCGCCCGCGTCGTCGCGCACGCAAGAATAGGCAAAGTCCGCGCACAGCCGCGTCACGGCGCGAAAGCGTTGCTCGGACTGGCGCAAGATTCGTTCCGCTTCCCGATGTTCCCGCAATAGCGTCCACTGGCGCAAGGCGCGGGCCACCACCCGCGGCATGGCGGCAAACGCCCCGGCGGACTTGACCACATAATCCAGCGCGCCCGCCTTCAAGGCTTCCACCGCGATTTGCTCGTTACCGTAACTGGTCATGACCAACATGGGGAACGCGCCGGCCGTCGCGTGAGACTCCAGTAGTTCCACCCCCCGCCCGTCCGGCAAATTCAAATCCACCAAGGCGATGTCCGGGGTGCGGGCGGCGATCCACGCACGGTACTCGCGCAGCGTGCCGACCCGCTCGATAACGGCGGTCGTGCCGGCGTTCTGGAAAGCGCGGCGAATCGCTTCGGCATGGGCCGCTTCATCTTCGACGATTAAAATTTGCAGGGGGCCGGCGCTCAACACGGTTTCCTCACACACGGTTTCATCCACCTTAGGCTCATTCAAAAAGCCGGTGTCTCGGCCAAGCACAAGGCCGACGGAAGCGGGCAAAAATGTCCAAGCGGGCGCCGCGCCCGGCGTGGGTTGGCCCTTATTCCGCCACCCCGACCGAGGCGATGGCATTTATTCTTGGGTCTCGCAGCGCTCTTCGACGGCCTCGGGCAAGGTGAAGCGAACGCAGGTTCCCTGGCCGCGGCCCGCTGACTCCAGCCAGATATGGCCGCGGTAGCTCTCGACGATGCGTTTGACCAGCGCCAGCCCCAAGCCCGTCCCTTCGCTTTGCGGATCGAGCTTTTCGAACAAGCCGAACACCTGTTCCTGATAGCGCGGCTCGATGCCCATGCCGTTGTCGCGCACGTAAAAAACCAGTTCCCAGCCCCGGCGCTCGACCCCGATCTCAAGGTGTGGCGCGCTCTGTTCGCCCATGTATTTGACGGCGTTCTCGATCAAATTTTGCCAGATTTCCAGCAAGCGGGCGCCGTCGCCCACCAGCGTGACCGCCGCCCGGTCCGACCGGACCGCCACTCCCCGCTCGGTGATGCTACCCGCTGTCAGACGCAGGGCTTCTTCGACCAAATCCTGGAAGTCGACCCGCACCGGCGGGCGCTCGATCCGCCCGATGCGCGGCAGTTCGAGCAACTCCTCCAGCAACTGGCTCATCCGGTCGGCGGCGGCGTGAATGTAGACCATGTCTTGCGCGATTTGAGCGGTGTCGGATCGGATCAAATCCCGCTCCAGGTAGCCCAAAAAAGCCTTGATGGTGACCAAAGGGCTTTTGAAATCGTGGGAAATCAGATAAATGAACCGTTCCAGTTCAGCGTTTTTTTCCTGGAGCGCCAACCGGGCCTGCCGGCGCGCGGTGATGTCGGTTTGCACGCCGATAAAGCGGATGAGGCGCCCTGCCTCATCGCGCACCGGATCGAGCAACAGCTGCGTCCAGTAGGCCGAGCCTTCGCGGTGGTCGCTGAGAATTTCGCCCTCGTAGCCGCAGCCGGTTTCCATCGCGTGCTCGATGGCCGCCAGGGTGGCGGGATCGGTCTCCGCGCCCCGCAACACATCCCGCAAATGTCGGCCCTGAAGCTCGGCGGCCGTAAAACCGCTCAACCGGGTGAACGCGCGATTGACCCACTCGATGCGGCGCTCGGCGTCGGTGATGAAAATGGCATTGGTGCTGTGCGCGGCCACCAGTGAAAGCCGTTGTAGCTCCTCCTCCGCGCGCTTGCGCTCGGTGATGTCACTGGCGGCCACCAGTAGCACGGGACGGCCGGCGTTGGCTTGAGAGGGCGCGCCCCGGCTGGCCCTCCTGCCGGCCAACCGCACGGTCAAGGAGCGGGAGCCGCCGCCTTGCAGGGTGACATCCATGCTCTTGCCGTCCGGATGAGTGAAAAAGGACTTGAAGCGGCCCCGGAAAATGGCCTGATCCGCGGCGATCATGAAATCGACCAGCGCCCGTCCGACCAGTTCGACGCCCTGCCGCCCCACCATGTCGGCGAAGGTCTGGTTGGCTTGCTCGATCAGGCCGTTGGGACCCAGGGTCAGGTAACCGACCGGCGCCTGGTGGTAAAGCCGGGCAAAACGGTCCCTGGCGCGGCCTAGCTGCGCTTGAACGTCGCGCAGTTCCTCATTTTGCAGCTCCAGTTCGATCTGGTAGACCGACAAGTCGTGGATGATGCCCTCGACCTCGGCCGGCGAAAGGTCGCGCCGCTCGCGGCGGGACCGGGAAAGCATGGCTTCCGCTCGTTCGCGCAGCGCTCGCTGGTGGCCACCCGAATCCGACTTCATCGACCTTCCCCGCTCGATGGCGCTAAATGAGGGTGCTGGTTGTGGATTGCGGCTCCGCGCCGCCTCGTTTGCGGGCAACCACGTCGAGTCAGGCTTCGGCCAGCTCCTGGAAAGCGCCCGACACTTCGATCACCTGTCCGTCTCGCATGACCGGCCAGCCCGTGGCCCGCACCCGGCAACGCCGGTCGTTGGCCGTGACGATGTCCAACACCAGATCGTAAGGCACGCCTTGGTGACAAGCGCGCCGGAACGCATCGGTGATGGCCGGGCGCTGTGCCGGCACACAAAAATTGATGCTCTCCTCCACGGAAGGCTGCTGGCCGGACTCGACGCCGTAGAGGCGGAAAACCTCTTCCGACCAGCGATATTCGCCGCTGGCGAGCATGAACCGCCAACTTCCCGCCCCCGCCAAGCGGGTGGTTTCCTTGAGAATGGCCTCCCTTTCGACCAACTCCAGTTGCAGTTCCTTGAAGCGGGTCACATCCGTGAACGATAGCACAACACCGGAAAACGATTTGGGTCCCACGGTATAGGGTACGGCCCGCAACAGATACCAGCGCCCTTTCTGGGTGCGGACCTCCTGCTCCAACGGTTGGTTGGTCGCTTGGACTTCCCGGACCATCCGAATGGGATCGCCGTTGGTCAGATAGTGAGAAAGGTGAGTGATGGGCCGACCGACATCGCTGTTCAACAATTTGAAAACCTGCGCGACTTCTGGAGAAAAGCGCCGTATTTCCAGGTTTTCGTCGAGCAGCAGCAGGCCGAACCGGGTCGCGCCCAACAGATTTTCCACATCGTTGTTCAACTCGGTCAACTCGATCATCTTGCTCTGATATTCGGTGTTGACGGTGAACAGCTCCTCATTGGTGGACTGCAACTCCTCGTTGGTGGATTGCAACTCTTCATTGCTGGCCAGCAACTCTTCGTTGGTGGCTTGCAATTCCTCGTTGGAGGTTTCCAGTTCCTCGATGGTGGCTTGCAGGTTCTCGCGGGTGAATTGCAGGTCGTGCTCCAGATCCCGCAAACGCTCTTCGGCCACTTTGGACAGATCGTAGGATTGAACGTCGGTGTCCGCTTCCAGCGATTCGCCTTTTTTGACTTCTTCGATAAAAACCACCACCAGAGATTCCTGGCCTTTCTTCTCCGGCAGCAGACGGATGCGCAGATCCACCACCCGGACTCCGCTTTCCTGGGACAGGCGGATGTTGGAAAAGCGCAGTTCCTGCCGTTGGCGGAACACCTTTTGAATGCCGGTGGCCAGCGGGACGGCGAGCTCGCGCGCCGCCATCTTGGAAATGTCGTTGACCACCTTGCCCGAGGGCAGCTTGAAATAGTTTCCGGCGTCGCCGAGTACGTGCAGCACTTCAAGCTGCGCGTTGACGGTGATCGCCAGCGGAACGTAGGCCTGCGTGATCGCTTCCAGCAGGCGCTCCAGCACCCGCTCTTCCTCGCTCAGGCGCACGCTGCGGCGGACGGAGGCGAATTGACCCCGCAGGTTGCGGGCGCGGGTGTCGGTCACGGACAGCAGATGGGTGGCGTCGGACAAGGGCTTGAGACGCCCTTTCGAGCGGTAGAGCTTCCATTTCGAGTCCAGCACTTCGAAATAGTCGGTCATGTCGCCGCTGGTCTCGCTGGTCCCCAGCATCAGGATACCGCCAGGATTTAGCGAAAAATTGAAAAACTCCAACACCTTGCGTTGCAAGATCGGCTGGAGATAAATGAGCAGGTTACGGCAGCTGATCAGACCGATATTGGTGAACGGCGGGTCCTTGATCAGGTTGTGCTGGGCGAAGACCACCATTTCCCGGATGTTGCGGGCGATCTGGAAGTTGTCCTCCTTTTTGTAGAAATACTTGGCCAGCAGCCGGGGCGAAACATCGGCGGCGATGCTTTCGGGAAAACAGCCGTTGGCGGCGAAATGGATGGCGTCGCGGTCGATGTCGGTGGCGAAAATCTTCACGTCGCGGGAAACGCCCAATTGCTCCATCGTTTCGCGGGCCAAGATCGCCAAACTGTACGCCTCTTCCCCGGTGGAACAGCCGGCCACCCAAAAACGGCTTTCCCGGCTTTCGGTGTTCTTGAAAATCTCCGACAGCGCAATTTGCGCCAGCCGGTCGAAGGCTTCCTGATCGCGAAAGAAACTGGTGACGCCGATCAGCAACTCACGATACAGCGCCACCACCTCACCGGGACGATTGGAGAGAAAGGCGACGTAGTCCCTGATATCGTCGGTTTGGTTGATGGTCATGCGGCGCTCGATGCGCCGGGTGACGGTGCTGGGTTTGTAGAAGGTGAAATCGACCTTGCACTTCTCCCGCAGGATCGCAAATATCCGAGTCAGCCCCTGTTCGTCGCTCAGCAAGGTTTCGGAGCGTTCGACCTTGGTGATATAGGGGTGTTTGGCGAAGGAGAGCAGCTGATCGGGCATCTGGTCGGGCGGGAGCACGAAGTCGGCCAAACCGGTG
Organism: Candidatus Competibacteraceae bacterium; assembly: GCA_003527885.1. Lineage (GTDB taxonomy): Bacteria > Pseudomonadota > Gammaproteobacteria > Competibacterales > Competibacteraceae > Competibacter_A. The sequence continues at coordinate 1,517 of DPWB01000008.1, read as the reverse complement.
GCGATGGCCGCCCGCGGCATACCGTCGAACTTGGCGCTTTCCTCGCTCTGCACCATGACCATGCCGCCGTATTCCTTGATGGCGCGCACCCCCCGCGTGCCGTCGCTGCCGGTGCCGGACAAGATGATGGCCACGGCCTTCTCGTTCTGATCCTCGGCCAGCGAGCGCAAGAACACGTCGATCGGCAGGTTCACGCCCTTGCTGTGGTCCTGCTCGCTCAGCAACAGCTTGCCGTGGAAGATGGTCAGATTTTTCTTCGGGGGAATCAGGTAAACATGGTTGGGCAGCACCAGCATCCCATCTTCCGCCCGGCGGACCGGCATGAGGGTCTTTTTGGACAGCAGCTCGACCATCAAGCTCTTGTAATCCGGCGAGAGGTGTTGGATGACGATGAAGCCCAAATCATTTTCGGGCGGCATGTGGCTGAAGAACAGCTCGATCGCTTCAAGGCCTCCGGCGGACGCGCCGACCGCCACGTAATGGGTGGGTGCGGGAGTCATGGTCACCGAGCCATCCGGCTGATGTTCAAAAACCTCTTTGCCGGCTCTGTCGCTGGCTTTCTTCATGGCGAAAAACTCCAAAATAACGGCGCGCACTTCCCTTGGCATCGCGCTCGCCGGTACGGCCGCCGCCAGAAGGGCGGATACCCGCGCACCGACGGGATCGAGCGTCTCGCGTCTCGCCCGAGCGGCGTCAGCCACCCGAGAGACCGAACGCCACGCTAAAGAGCAAATCCCCGCGCTCTTTCTCCGGTTACAGGCGTACCGTCCAGGCGGAAAACCACGCCCGCCTTCGGTTCGCGCTCAGCCCACGCCGGCGCCCTTGGCTTGAGAATCGGCGTGATAAGAGGACCGCACCATGGGCGCGGAGGCCACATGGGTGAAACCCAGCGACTCGCCGAACACCCGCAGTTGCTCGAATTCCTCCGGCGGCACGTAGCGCTCGACCGGCAAATGGTGGAGGCTCGGTTGCAAATACTGGCCCAGCGTCAGCATGTCCACCGCGTGGGCGCGCAGCTCGCGCATGACCTCCTCGATTTCCGCCAGCGTTTCACCCAAACCCAGCATCAAGCCGGACTTGGTGGGAACGCGGGGCTGGCGCTCTTTGAACCGCCGCAACAACTCCAGCGAGTACCGGTAATCGGCGCCGGGTCGGACCTTGCGGTACAGGCTCGGCACGGTTTCCAGATTGTGGTTGAACACGTCCGGCGGCTCCTGGGCCAGAACGGCCAGCGCCACGTCCATGCGCCCCCGAAAATCGGGCGTCAAGGTTTCGATGACGATTCCCGCTCGCCCGGCGCGCACGGCTCGGACGCAAGCGGCGAAATGGGCCGCGCCGCCGTCGCGCAAGTCATCCCGATCCACCGAGGTGATCACCACGTAGTTCAAACCCATCGCCGCCACCGTGCGGGCCAAGTTCTCGGGCTCGTCGGGATCGAGCGGGTTGGGCCGGCCGTGTCCCACATCGCAGAACGGGCAACGCCGGGTGCAGATGTCGCCCATGATCATGAAGGCTGT
>DPWB01000395.1:17779-18837 GCA_003527885.1 Candidatus Competibacteraceae bacterium | reverse complement strand
GCTTGCGCGCCGGAATAGTCGAACTCGCAGGCTTGGCCGATCACGATGGGACCGGCGCCGATGATCAGAATGCTGTGTAAATCGGTGCGCTTGGGCATGATGTGTCCTGAAGGCAAAAACCGCGAGCGGCGGGCGAAGCGAACGGCCTCAAGACCGCGCGGCGGCCCGCGCGTCCAGCAGCGCGATGAAGCGGTCGAACAGCGGCTTCACGTCGTGGGGGCCAGGGCTGGCCTCGGGATGCCCCTGAAAACCGAACGCCGGCCGGTCGGTGCGGGCGATGCCTTGCAGCGAGCCGTCGAACAAAGACCGGTGGGTGGGGCGCAGAGTCGCCGGCAAGGTCGCTTCGTCCACCGCGAAACCGTGGTTCTGGCTGCTGATCATGACCTGCCCGCTGTCCAGATCCTGCACCGGATGGTTGCCGCCGTGATGGCCGAATTTCATCTTGACGGTGCGCGCCCCGCTGGCCAGAGCCAGCAACTGATGGCCGAGACAGATACCGAAAACCGGCACGCCGCTGTCCAGCAGTTCGCGGATGGCGGCGATGGCGTACTCGCAGGGCTCGGGATCGCCGGGGCCGTTGGAGAGGAACACTCCGTCAGGATTCAGCTTCAAAACCTCGCGCGCCGGCATCCGGGCGGGAACCACGGTGAGCCGGCAGCCGCGCTGCGCCAGCTCGCGCAAGATGTTGCGCTTGATGCCATAATCGTAGGCGACGACGCGATAGCGCCCCTCGCGCGTCGTCGGGAAGCCATCCGTCGCCAAACGCCAAACCCCTTCATCCCAGTTGTAAGGCTCGACCACGCTGACCACTTGCGCCAAATCCATCCCTTTCAGGCCGGGAAACGCGCGAGCTTGCCGCAACGCGTGTCCGCTATCGAGCGCATCACCGGCCATGATGCAGCCGTTTTGCGCGCCCTTTTCCCGCAACAGCCGGGTCAGCCGGCGGGTATCGATACCGGCCAGCGCAATCACGCCCCGCTCGCGCAGATACCGATCAAAGGGTTGCCGGCTGCGCCAGTTGCTCGCCAGCGGCGGACAATCCCGCACCACCAAGCCGC
>DPWB01000395.1:0-17584 GCA_003527885.1 Candidatus Competibacteraceae bacterium | reverse complement strand
ATGTGCGGATAGGTCAGCGTCACGATCTGCCGACAATAAGAAGGGTCGGTCAGGATTTCCTGATAACCGGTGATCGAAGTATTGAAAACGACTTCACCCTGGGCGTGGCCATCGGCACCGATGGACTCGCCCCGGAACAGACTACCGTCTTCCAGAGCCAGAAGCGCGGGTTTCCTCAAGGGAGCCTCCAAAACGGACGCGCACAAGAAAGGAGCGGTGGCAATCCGCTCCTCGGACGCAGTGCAAAAGGATGGGTCTAACGAGGCTTCGAGTCTACCAAATCGCGCCGCCTCGCTCTAGCCATGATGCACGCCGGCGACCGTGAAACATGTCAGCGCAAGCCGAGCACATCCCGCATGTCGAACAGGCCGGGTTCGCGGCCGGCGAGCCAGGCGGCGGCCCGCACCGCGCCCTTGGCGAAGGTCATCCGGCTGGAGGCGCGATGGGTGATTTCGATGCGCTCGCCGACATCGGCAAACAGCACGGTGTGTTCGCCGACGATATCGCCCGCGCGCACCGTCGCGAAACCGATGGTGGAACGCGCACGCTCCCCAGTGACCCCTTCCCGCGCATAAACCGCGCACTGCTCCAGATCCCGGCCGAGCGCTTTGGCCACGACTTGACCCATCGCCAGAGCGGTACCCGAGGGCGCATCGACTTTGTGGCGGTGATGGGCTTCGACGATCTCGATATCCACGCCCTCACCCAACACCCGCGCCGCCAGTTCCAGTAACTTGAAACAGAGATTGACCCCGACGCTCATATTCGGGGCGAAGACGATGGGAATTTGGCTGGCGGCGCGGGCAATCTCCGCTTTCTGCTGGACCGAAAAGCCGGTGGTGCCGACGATCATGCCCTTGCCGGCCGCTTGACACAGGCTCAGATGCGCCAGGGTCGCCAACGGTCGAGTAAAGTCGATCAGGACATCGAAATGATCGGTCAACGATGCCAGCTCCGGGGTGATCGCCACGTTCAAACGGCCGATTCCCGCCACTTCCCCGGCATCCGCCCCGATGAAGGGGCTGTCCGCCTGCTCCGAGGCAGCAGCGCAACGAACACCTTCCGATTGCGCGCAGGCATCGACTAGAATGCGGCCCATGCGCCCGGCGGCGCCGGCGATCGCGACACGAACCATACCGGATACTCTCCCAGGGAATCGCCGGAGGGCCTCGACCGTTTAGCGAGCAAACCACCCGGCCATTCCGACGCAAAATTCGGAACGCCACATAAAAAAAGGGCTACGCCGCGACGTAACCCTGGAGATTGGAGCGGGTGATGGGAATCGAACCCACGCCATCAGCTTGGGAAGCTGAGGTTCTACCATTGAACTACACCCGCAATAGGATTCCGCCACATTAACCCAGCCCACTCATTCGGGCTGGCGGGAGCGGTATCCTAACGATAAAATAGACCTGTGGCAAGGCTGCCACAGCAAAGCGTGGTAAGAAATCCGAGAAAACGCTATTCAGGGATGCGGAATGTTTCTTGGTTTACCCCGTTCTCAAGCGCTTGTTTGAGCCAACCCGGTTTTTTGCCATGGCCCGTCCAGGTTTGTTGGGGGTCGGCAGGGTTACGGTACTTGGCCTTGCCGGTGGATTTGCGCTTGCGGCCAGCATATTGCAAGATTTCTTCCGGCTGCATCCCAAGCTGGTTGGCTTTGGCCAGCCATTCGCTACGGATCGCCTCTATTTCATCAATCTTCTTGTACTTAATCTCCTCTTCAGCTCTCCTGATCAGGGACTGAAGGTCTTCGATGGAAGAGGATTTAATGATGTCTTCGATAGAATTGCTCATGATTTTACTTTTGCCGTTGTTAATGTGTGTAGTTTGCAATGTGCGTGAGTGCTTTCACCAGGCTATTGTAGGGCATTTGTTTTTGCGTTCGCAATTGCTTCGTGCATCTTTCGATTCGACAAACTCGCCAGGAATCGTAAAACGATCCTTGATAATACCGATAGCCACACCGCACAGTACCATAAACCCTGCTGGGAAACGCGCTTACTCGCGGTCAAAGCAATATAAATCATGATTTTATATAATAACCCCAGGATCGCCGACCATCTGCCGCACCGCATCAAAAGCTTTGTGCGGCGCGAGGGGCGCATTACCAACGCCCAACGCCGAGCTTTTCACCAATTATGGGAGCGTTTCGGTATAGAGATTTCTTTATCCCCTATCGAGCCGGCGAAACTGTTTGGCCGCCATGCCTCACTGATATTGGAAATCGGTTTTGGTGATGGCGAATCTTTAGCCGCTACCTGCGCCACCAATCCCGAGATGGATTTCCTCGGGATAGAAGTGTATCGTCCGGGGGTCGGGCACTTGTTGCTGCGCGCCGCCGAGCTGGAATTGCGCAATCTAAAAGTTATTTGCTTCGACGCCGTGGAAATACTGGAGCGACATTTGCCAGAGTCTTGTTTGGACCGCGTCCAGATTTTCTTTCCCGATCCCTGGCCCAAACCCCGCCACCACAAGCGCCGCCTTATCCAGCCGGCGTTCGCTTCCTTATTGGCCCGCAAGCTTAAAGCTGCCGGAGTGCTACATATCGCCACTGACTGCGAAAGCTACGCGCGCGCCGCCTCGAAAATCCTGGTCGCCATCCCCGAATTGAAAAACATGGCGGCCGATAGTGGATATATCTCGGCTCCGCCTTATCGACCTCCGACGAAATTCGAGCAACGGGCTAAAGGCTCGGGACATCCTGTGTGGGAAATACTGTTTTTAAAGCCTATCTAATGGTCAAAAAATGATCGCTCGGCGGCGAATGCGCGGTGAAGGCTTAGCAAGCTCTTTTAAATACGGCCGCTGGCGCTCGGCCATTTGCCTCTCTCCGCCGACGCCCGACAGGCGTGCGGGCGGCCGCTTTCACGGCAATCGGTCAACGCAAGCTTTTTTCTATAAAGAACGCTGGCCGATCAGCAAGTTTTTGTCCAAAATTAATGACTATCGCATCAAGCAAGTAGAATGGCCGGGCTTTTATCTCTAGCACAGCGGGATAACCAAGCCCGAATTTCAGTCGGCGACGAGGTCAAACAGATGTTTTTTGGAATTTTTTTTGGGAACGCCCGCATGTGGGAGCCGCGCTCCTGGATACTGGGCGCAGCCTTGGGATTACTGGCGATGGACTCCGTTCTGGCCCAGGAAGGCTGGGGCGCGTTTGGAGGGCCTGAGGTCGCCGCCCGAGCCGTCGTGCTGATGAATGCCAACACGGGCGAAATCCTCTTCGCCAAAGAGCCCCATCTGCGCCTGCCGCCCGCCAGCACCACCAAGGTCCTGACCGCGCTGGTCGCCATGGAGCGTCTCGACCCGAATGCTCGGGTGCAGGCCAGCGCGCAAGCCGCCAGCACCGTACCCAGCCGCATCGGCTTGCACGCCGGCGAGATGGCCTCGACCCATGATTTGCTGTACGGCTTGATGCTGAAATCGGGTAATGACGCCGCCGAAACTCTGGCCGAAGCCGCCGGCGGTTCGGTTTATGGCTTTGCCAGCTTGATGAACAGCAAGGCCTGGAGCCTCGGGGCGCGCAACAGCCACTTCATGAACCCGCACGGCCTGCCCGACGAGGATCATTATTCGACAGCCTACGATCTGGCGCTGATTTTCCGCCACGCCATGAACTACCCGATGTTTGCCGACATCGTCCGCACCCGCAGCGCGGTGTTGCGCATCGATTCCGGGCAAGGCCCTTACAACGATTCGCGGCTGGTGCCGGTGATGAATCACAACCGGTTGCTGGCCACTTACGAAGGCGCGCGCGGCGGTAAGACCGGTTTTACGCTCAAGGCGCGCCGTTGTTTCGTCGGCGAAGTCGATCGCGGCGGCGTCCGTCTGATCGTTTCGCTATTGGGCAGCCCCAGCAGTGGAACCTTGTGGCAGGATGCCCATACCTTGCTCGACTACGGGTTTGCCCGCTACGGCTTGGCGCCGCCCGTCCCGGTGCAGCCGGTGACCGAGCCGCAGCCCATCATGGTCCGTCGCACGCCCGTCATCACGCCCGACGCGGAACGCTTGGCCATGCTACAACCGGAGCTTGAAGAAGATGAGCCCGAACCGTTGATGGGGCGAACCTTATCGGCGGCAGCCCCGACACCTAACCGTACCTGGGCGGCCCCCACCGCAACGGCCGATCGCGCCACAACCCGACGCGCACCGGTCTCGTCTCCGAATTCAGCCTTGGCGACCAGAATCCAACCGACGGTCGAAGAGGCTGAGCTAGAGTCGATCAAGCCCAAACCCGCTCTCGCCGCCACCGCGCCACCTCCCAAACCAGCGGCCCAGGCCCAAGCGGCGGCCGAGGCGGATGAACTGGAACCGATCAAGGCCAGGCCCGCTCTCGCCGCCGCCACTCCTCCGCCTCCAAAACGCGAGGCTATGGCTCAATCGACGACCAAAGAGGATGAAGCGGAACTGACCTCGTTCCGACGCCCGCCCGCCACGACCGACGCCCCGAACTCGGAGCGCACCGCCATGATCCGATGGTCGGCTGAGGAAGAGGAGCCGGAACCCGTCAAGGCCCGGCGTGAGCCTGTCGCCACCCCGCCGATTTTCGACCGCCCGGCCATCATGCGGCAGGCATCGGCCGAAGACGACTACACTCCCAGTCGCACCAAACTGAAAGCTCGGCCAGCGTCATCGAAAGCGGCGGCTCCGGGCAAGCCAGCCAATCCCAGCAAGCTGGCTGCCGCCGGCAAGCCAGCCAGCCCCGTCAAACCGGCCGTTTCCGACAGTCCAGCCAGCCCCGTCAAACCGGCGGCGGCTCCAGGTAAGTCGGCGGGCTCGACCAAACCGATCGGCGCGACCGGCAAGGAAAAAGGTCTTGCTGACAGCCGCTCCTCCACCTTGAAGGCTCCGCTGGCAGCCGGCAAAACCAAAGCCAACGGGGCCGGAGCACCCGCCCTCAAGGGCAGTAAAACTATCGCATCGACTAAACCGGTAGCTCCCGTCACCGTAAAACCGGATAAACGCGCGGCAGCCCCCAAGGTTATTGCGCGAGTCGAACCGACCAGCCCCAAGCTTCCGCAGAAAGGCGTCAAGCGGCGGATCTAATCTTTATCCGGCGATCCCGCCCACCCCGTTAAAAAAGGCGATTCAACGGAATCGCCTTTTTCAGCGGCCCCACCAGCCGGCCAGAGTCTCGCCCTCCGTTACGCACGCTCGCGCAACAGCGGCACGTCCCGGCGGGCTTCACCGACGTACAGCTGTCGCGGACGACCGATTTTCTGGTCTTTTTCAGTGATCATCTCGATCCAGTGGCTGATCCAGCCCGCAGCGCGCGCGATGGCGAACATCACGGTAAACATCTCGACCGGAATCTTCAGCGCGCTGTAGATGATGCCCGAGTAAAAATCCACGTTGGGATACAGCTTGCGCTCGATGAAATAGGGATCGCTCAGGGCGATTTCTTCCAAGCGCATGGCCAAATCGAGGCGCGGATCGTGCCCGAAGCTTTCCAAGACTTCATGACAGATATCCTTGATGATCCGCGCGCGCGGATCGAAATTCTTGTAAACGCGGTGACCGAAGCCCATCAGGCGCACGCCGCTGCTCTTGTCCTTGACCTTGGCGATGAAGCCGTCGATATTCGATACTTGACCGATTTCATCCAACATGCGAATCACCGCCTCGTTGGCGCCACCGTGCGCCGGACCCCACAGGCAGGCGATGCCCGCGGCGATCGCCGCATAAGGGTTGGTGCCGGAAGAACCCACCAGCCGGACTGTCGAGGTGGAGGCATTCTGCTCGTGATCGGCATGGAGGGTGAACAGCACATCCAGAGCCCGCTCCGCCACCGGGTTTATCTCGTAACGCTTGCCGGGCAAGCTGAACATCATGTACAGCAAATTGCCGGTGTAACTCAGATCGTCGCGCGGATAAATCGACGGATCGCCGATGCTGTGTTTGTAGCAGGCGGCGGCGATGGTCGGCATCTTGGCGATCAGCCGGCGGGCGGTCACCATGCGGTCTTCATCGTCCTGAATGTCGAGCCGATCGTGAAAGAATGCAGAAAGCGAACTGACCACGGCCGTCATCATCGCCATGGGGTGCGCGTCGTAATTGAAGCCGTGGAAAAAGCGGCGGAGATTTTCCCTAATCCGGTTGTGGCGGGTGATACTGGTCTCGAAAACCTGTTTTTTTTCAGCGTTGGGTAAATCCCCGTAGAGCAGCAAATAACAGACTTCCAGAAAATTGCATTTCTGGGCCAGTTGCTCGATCGGATAACCGCGATACAGCAGCTCGCCCCTGTCACCATCCAGGTAAGTAATGGTGCTCTGACAACTGGCCGTCGACATGAAACCCGGATCGTAGGTGAAATAGCCGAACTCTTTGGCCAGCCTGCCGATATCGACCACGGGAGAGCCATAAATCGGTTCCAAAACCGGCATTTGCACCGTTTTTCCAGTGACTTCATCTTTAAAGGTGATCGTTGTCATAGTTAGTGCCTCAAAGGTCGGCCGGTGAATCGGAGCGAGCCAGCAGCGCGCGAGCTTGGGCGAACGAACCCACCCCAACGGCTGTTAAGCGCTTTAAACCATTTTTTCAATATGGAGAATCGAGATTTTAACAGAAGCTGTTGCACTGCAAAATATTCTTGGAGCGGGCCGCATCTAGCCGTCCGGTTACCTGGACCGTCATCAGCTGCGGGCAGCCGCCTTCAAGGCGCTGGGTGTATCCATCACCGCCAACCGGCGCTGTTGGATGGGAAGGATCGGCTGGATGCCTCGCCTCCTGGATGAGCCGCACCGAAGGGCCATGGATGTTGCGATGCAGCAATGGTTGCTGTATATTGCATTGCAGCAATTTCAAGGAGCGCGCTGTGATCGCAACCCCATTCAAACTACTGGAAGCCTCTCGAATGCTGGCGGAACCCTTGGTCAGGCTCAATCGAGCGGCAGCGGCGAATGCCGAAAACATGGTGGCTTTCCAGATGAGCGCCTTGAACTCCTACCTGACAATCAGCCTCAACCAGCTGAAAGCCGCCGCCGAAATCACCGATATCGCCAGCTTGCAGGATTTTTGCCAGCGCCAAACGGAGATCGCCAAAACCGTCCAGCAAAAGCTGTTGAGTGACGCCAGGGCCATCTCGGGCATCGACGGCTGGTTTACGGCCGAAATGGATGATCTCGCGCTAACCGTGCTAGATGAGCTACTACCCAAAGCCGTCTGAAACTTGGAGACGCTGCCGCTGATCCGCCACCGTTGCGGGTCCTTGGATCATCAACACCTTTGAGCGCGAGTTGCACCAGTCTATCGTTGTCGGTGTTTTCGCCGCATCTCCCTCGCTCGAACACCCCGCCGCCATCTTGGCCACCGAGCTGGGGCTACCGCTGGCCAGCGCCGCCGGTGCGGCCAGCTACACGCACGGCCTTTATTTGACCCTCGACCGGTTGGAATTACGGGAACTGGCACGCGGCGGTTCCGGGCCAATCTACGCCGATTTTGTTCTGGGGCAAGCCGCCCACCGGCGCCGCTTCGGCGGCGGACGCGGCCAGCCGCTGGCCAGGGCGGTCGGACTCAAGGCTAACACCGCCCCGACCGTCATCGACGCCACGGCCGGCCTGGGTCGCGATGCCTTCGTCCTGGCCAGTCTGGGTTGCACCGTCTCTTTGCTGGAGCGGTCGCCGATCATCGCGGCGTTGTTGCGCGACGGGCTGGCGCGCGCCGCGCGAGATCGGGAGATCGGGCTTTGGGTTCGGCAACGGCTGCATCTGCTCGGAGCGGATAGCCGGGATTACTTGCCGAAACTTTTGGCGGAACAGCGCCCTGACGTGGTTTACTTGGACCCGATGTACCCGCATCGCCAGAAAACGGCCCTGGTCAAAAAGGAGCTGCGCTTGCTGCGGGCGCTGGTCGGTGACGACCAAGACGCCGCCAGCTTACTGGCCACCGCGCTGGTCTGCGCCCGGCGGCGGGTCGTGGTAAAAAGACCCCGCCGGGCCCCAACCCTGTCAGGTCCGACGCCGGATTTTCAAAGCTGCGCGCCGAACACCCGCTTCGACATCTACCTCATCAAGCCCCCGTCAGGATGCGCGCTGGTTTGACGACAGAGCGTTTTACCGCGCTGCCTGGGGCAACGCCCCCCTTGGAGCCGACACCGGGCCAGGGAGCGGATTCGGGAGCTCCACCGCATCACCGCCAAACCGTCTGACCACGGAGTTTTGGCCGTTATTCCCCGCCGGATCGATCCAGCGAGATGCCCACAGCGGCGGGCTTACCGGCGGCGCGGAAGCCGCGAACGGAGCCCGAGCCAACGGCGCGGGTCGGGCCACGGACACCACCGGCGGATGCGACAGTTGGCCGTAGGCGCGGGTAATTTTCTCGACATAGGCGCGCGTTTCGGCGTAAGGGGGGACTCCGCCGTAACGCAACACCGCCCCTTCCCCGGCGTTATAGCCGGCCAGCGTCAGCCGGACATCTCCGCGAAAATAAGCCAACAACCACCGTAAATAGGCCATGCCGCCGTGCAGGTTTTGTACCGGGTCATAGGGATCCTGCACGCCGAAGCGCTGGGCGGTCTTGGGGATCAGTTGCATCAAACCCTGGGCCTCCTTGACCGAGCGCGCTTGCGTGTTGAAGCCGGATTCCGCCTCGATCACCGCCAGCACCAAGGACGGTTGCAAGCCATAGTTCGGCGCCAGGCGCGCCACCATCGCCTCGACCTGCGCCCGCTTCGGCGAAGGAGGGCCGCGCCGGACGGCGGCGAGTTGCAAAGGCGGCGGCGGCCTGCGGGTCGGATCGATCGGCTCAACGCAGAGCGCCCGCTTGGTTTTGGCCGGACCTCCCAACCGCGCCAGCATCCGCTGCGACGGAACATCGCCCTTCGACGCCGCCAGCCGAAACCACGCCGCGGCTTGCGCGTCATCGCGGGCCACGCCGCGGCCGTTGGCGAACATCCAGCCCAGCTGATATTGCGCGGGCGCGTGGCCGCGCCGGGCCGCCGCGCAGTAGAGCTGCATCGCGCGGCCGTAATCCTGGGCGACGCCCTCGCCATGCTCGTAGCGCGCCGCCCATTCGGTCTGGGCCAGAGGCGCTCCCTTGATCAGCCTGAGCCAATCCGGGCCTGAAGCGGCGCTCTGTACGGCGGCGCTGTAGAGGCCCGCCATGCCAACCACGAGAAAATAATGTAACTTCATCAAGCCCCTCATCCGGCAAACGTGATTCATAGCTTTACCCATGCTAAGCGCTTTTTGTCCGAAATTCCATCCATAACTCTTAGCAAAAGTCTTGCCAGCCCGCCTTCTCGCCGGGGCGCGCTTTAACCTATAAACCGTGATCATTGCAAAAAAATGATGGGCTCCGCTGAGAAACCTCAGCCGTTCCTGTAGACTTTTTATTTCGCTATTAAGACCCAAGCACTCTAATCACTGTTGACTGAACCCGATCCGACAGGAGGCCATGATGGTCAGCTACACCACCGAGTCCATCCGCAACATTGCTCTGGCCGGGCATGGCGCGGCTGGAAAAACCACGCTGGTGGAATCCATTTTGCACCACGCCGGCAAACTCCCCGCTCCCGGCGCTGTTGAGAAGGGGAATACGGTCTGCGATTTCGACCCCCAGGAAAAAGCGCACCAACACTCGCTGGACTCGGCGTTGGTCAACCTGGACTATAACGGCGCCCACATCAACCTGATCGATACCCCCGGTTTTCCTGATTTTCTCGGTCATGCCATCGCCGTATTGCCGGCGGTCGAAACGGTGGCCGTGGTCATCAACGCCCAAACCGGCATCGAGGCCGTCACGCAGCGGATCATGGAGCGCGCCGGCGAACGCCGGCAGTGCCGGATGATCGTCGTCAACAAGATCGATGCCGAAAACCTCGATCTGGCCGGCCTGGTGAGCCAGATTCAAGACAGCTTCGGCAAGGAATGCCTACCGGTTAACTTGCCGGCCAAAGATGGCAACCAAGTGGTCGACTGTTTCTTCAATCCCGCCGGCGACAGCGATTTTTCCAGCGTGGCCGCCGCCCATTCCGCCCTGATCGATCAAGTGGTGGAAATGGATGAGGAACTGATGGCGCTTTATCTGGACCAGGGCGAGGATCTCCAGCCCGACCAACTGCACGCGCCCTTTGAAAAAGCCTTGCGAGAAGGCCACCTCATTCCGATCTGTTTCGTTTCGGCGCGCACCGGGGCGGGCGTGAAAGAGTTGTTGGACGTCTTCGTCAAGCTGTTGCCCAATCCCGCCGAGGGCACTCCCGAACCGTTCTTGAAAGGCGATGGCAAAACGGAGCAGATCTATCCCGCGCCCGACCCGCACCAGCATGTGATCGCGCATGTCTTCAAAGTGGTTATCGACCCTTTCATCGGCAAACTGGGCATCTTCCGAATCTATCAAGGCACGCTCAACAAGGACAGCCCGCTCTATATCGGCGACGGCCGCAAGCCGTTCAAGGTCAGCCACCTGTTTCACTTGCACGGCAAGGAACACCCGGAAGTCGCGGCCGGGATACCGGGCGATATTTGTGCCGTGGCCAAGGTAGACGATATCCATCGCGGCGTGGTGCTGCACGATTCCCACGACGACGATCAAATCCACCCGCAACCCCTGCAGTTCCCGACGCCGCTGTTCGGCCTAGCCATCCGCGCCGCCACCCGCGGTGACGAGCAAAAATTATCGGATACCGTGCACAAGCTGCTGGAAGAGGACCCTTGTCTGGCGCTGGAGCACAACGCCCACACCAAGGAAACCGTCCTGCGGGGCTTGAGCGACCTGCATCTGCGCATCACCCTCGAAAAGATGCAGCAACGCTACAACTTGCAGGTCGAAACCAAGCCGCCCAAGATCGCCTACAAGGAAACCGTGAGCCAGAACGCCGAAGGCCACCACCGCCACAAGAAACAGACCGGCGGGGCCGGCCAGTTCGGCGAGGTGTACATGCGCATCGAGCCGCTGCCGCGCGATGCCGGCTTCGAGTTCGTCAGCGAAGTCGTGGGCGGCACCATCCCCACCTCGTTCTTGCCCGCCGTGGAGAAAGGCGTGCGCGAAGCCTTGCAGGAAGGCGCGATCGCCGGCTATCCGATGCAAGACGTGCGCGCCATCGCCTACGATGGCAAATACCACCCGGTCGATTCCAAGGAAATCGCCTTCATCACCGCCGGGCGCGAGGCGTTCCTGGATGCGGTCAGCAAAGCCAAACCGTTGGTGCTGGAACCTATCGTCAACCTGCAAGTGCACACGCCGGCCGACAGCGTCGGCGCGATCACCGGCGATTTGTCCAGCCGGCGCGGCCGCATCGCCGGCACCGACGCCGGATCGCGCGGCATGAGCATCATCAACGCCCAAGTACCGCTGGCCGAGCTGGAAGGTTACGAGTCGCAGCTGAAATCCATGACCGGCGGCCACGGTTCGTACCACATTGAGCTGAGCCATTACGATCCGGTGCCGGGCGACATCCAGCAAAAGCTGCAAGCCACCCACAAGAAACAGCAGGAAAGCTGATCGCTCGGGCGCGGGCCGGGGGGGGGCGGCCCGCGCCTTGCAAGATCGGTCGCTCACCCTTCTTGCAGCGCCCGCCGGTAAGCGTCCCGCACCTCCTCGCCAACACAAACCAGATATACCGTCTCGAGTTGCTCGTCGCCGGCCAGGAACGCCCGGACTTCCCGCAGCGCGATCCGCGCCGCCTCCGCGAGCGGATAGCCGTACACGCCGCAACTGATAGCGGGAAACGCCAGGGTGCGCACGCCGTTTTCCACCGCCAGCTTGAGGCTGTTGCGATAGCAAGACGCCAGCAATTCCGGTTCGCCTCGGTCACCGCCTCCCCAGATCGGGCCGACCGTGTGAATGACGTAACGCGCCGGCAAGCGGTAACCGCGCGTGATCTTGGCCTGACCGGTGTCACAACCTTTCAGGGCGCGGCACTCGGCCAACAGTTCCGGGCCGGCGGCGCGATGGATGGCGCCATCGACTCCGCCGCCGCCCAGCAACGAGCGGTTGGCGGCGTTGACGACAGCATCCACCCGCAACCGGGTAATGTCGTTCGAAACAAGCTCGATTCGCCCGGCGGCCGCCGCCATGTCGGTGCTCCGGTCAAATCTCCACCATCTCGAAATCATCCTTGGTCGCGCCACATTCCGGGCAGGTCCACGTCAGCGGCACCTCGTCCCAAGGGGTTCCCGGCGGGATGCCATCCTCGGGCCAACCCTTTGCCTCATCATAAATAAACCCACAAATCAAGCACATGTATTTCTTCATATCAGTCGTAATTTCCGATTACAGTGGTTTTGCGGCGGCTTACGCGGGCGGTATTGTCCCACGCCGACGAATCCCGAAAAACCCATGATGTTTGTTAGAATTCAGCCCACTACGCAATCAACCCCCCGACTCAGGAGTTCCGGCTTGATCCCTGTAAACCCGGCCTTTATTCCGGTGGTCATGACGCTGGCGGGGAACGACCCTAGCGGCGGCGCTGGCCTCTGTGCCGATATCGAAACGCTCGTCAGTCTGGGCTGTCACCCCGCGCCCGTGGTCACGGCCCTGACCGTACAGGATACCCACAACGTCAAGGCGCTACTGCCCGTCGCTTCCAAGCTGGTACTGGCCCAGGCGAACGCGGTCCTGAACGATATGCCGGTTGCGGCCTTCAAGATCGGCGTGATCGGTAGCGCGGAGAATGCCGCCGCCCTTCATACCCTGCTGACCGCCCATCCCCGGATACCCGTGGTGCTCGATCCGGTGCTGACGGCGGGCGGCGGCACCGAACTGGCCAACAAGGGCCTGATCGAGGCCGTTCAAACCCTGCTGCTGCCGCTGACCACCGTTCTCACCCCCAACAGCATCGAGGCTCGCCGGCTGGCCCCCGAAGCGGATACGCTGAACGCCTGCGCCATGGCCTTGCTGGCGCGCGGCTGTCAATATGTCCTGATCACCGGCGGACACGAACCGAGCGACGAGGTCACCAACAACCTCTACGGCAATAACCGGTTGCTGGATACCTTTCGCTGGCCGCGCCTGCCGGACAGCTACCACGGTTCCGGCTGCACTTTGGCCGCCGCCATCGCGGCTTTGCTCGCCCAAGGCCACGAACTGCACTCAAGCACCCCGCTGTCCGCCCTCCATAAAGCGCAGGATTATACGTGGCGGTCGCTGGAGGCCGGTTATAGGGCGGGCGGCGGACAACGGCTGCCCAACCGCCTGTTTTGGGCCGCCACTCGCGGAGATCGGCCATGAATAAAACGGCCTGCCGAGGGCTTTACGCGATCACCGATGCCGTGTTGCTGCCCGACGAGCGGCTGCTAGCGGCGGTCGAGCAGGCGATCTTGGGCGGCGCTCGCTCGGTCCAATATCGCGACAAAAGCGGGGACGGTGGCCGGCGGCTGGCCCAAGCGCACGGCTTGAACCGGTTATGCCGGCGTCATCAGGTCCCATTGATCGTCAATGACGACGTGGAGCTGGCCGCTCAAGTCGGCGCGGCGGGCGTTCACATCGGCCGAAATGATCCCGCTTTCGCAACGGCCCGCGCTCGGTTGGGAGAGGCGGCGCTGATTGGAGTGTCCTGCTATGACTGCTTGGCCCTGGCGCTAGACGCCGAACGGGCCGGCGCAGATTACGTGGCGTTTGGCGCGTTTTTCCCATCGCCCACCAAACCCGACGAAATTCGCGCGCCTCTCGGCCTGCTGCGGGAAGCCAAAGTCAGCTTGAAGGTGCCCGTCGTCGCCATCGGCGGCATCACGCCAGACAATGCGCCCACACTGCTGGACGCCGGCGCCGACGCTTTAGCGGTGGTCAGCGCGCTATTCGCCCAGCCCGATATCCGGGACGCAGCCCGCCGCTTCGCCGCGCTATTCACTTGAGGACGACTGCCATGAGCCGCTCTAAAATCTTGTTCGACGACGCGCGACGCTATATCCCCGGCGGTGTCAATTCGCCGGTTCGGGCCTTTCGCGGCGTCGGCGGGACACCCGTTTTTTTCAAACGCGGCGCGGGCGCGTATCTGTACGATGAGGACGACCGCCGTTACATCGATTATGTCGGCTCCTGGGGGCCGATGATCGCCGGCCACGCGCATCCCGCCGTGGTTCGCGCCGTTCAGGCAGCGGCCGCCGACGGCCTGAGCTTCGGCGCGCCCACCGCCATCGAGACCGTGATGGCGCGCACTGTTCAAGCGTTGGTACCGTCCATGGAGCTGGTGCGGATGTGCAGTTCCGGCACCGAAGCCACCATGAGCGCCATCCGGCTGGCGCGTGGCTTTAGCTCTCGCAACACGCTGATCAAATTCGAGGGCTGCTATCACGGCCATTCCGATTCGCTGCTGATCAAGGCCGGGTCCGGCGCGCTGACTTTGGGCGTGCCGACCTCGCCCGGCGTACCGGCAGCGCTGGCGGCTTATACCATGACCCTCAACTTTAACGATTTGTCGCAAGTCCAAGAGGCGTTTGCGGCGAAGGGTCAGGAAATCGCCGCGGTCATCGTCGAACCGGTTGCCGGCAATATGAACTGCATTCCGCCCGCGCCCGGTTTTCTGGCGGGCTTGCGCGAGCTTTGTGACCGTTATGGCAGCGTGCTGATTTTCGATGAGGTGATGACCGGCTTTAGGGTTGCGCCGGGGGGCGCGCAGGCGCTCTATGGCGTCAAGCCCGATCTCACCACGCTCGGCAAGATCATCGGCGGCGGGATGCCGGTCGGCGCGTTCGGCGGGCGGCGGGCGATCATGGAAAAACTGGCCCCGCTTGGGCCGATCTATCAAGCCGGCACCCTGTCGGGCAATCCGGTGGCGATGGCGGCGGGGCTGGCGACGCTGGACTTGATCGCCGCGCCCGGCTTCCACGACCGTCTGGCGGCCAAAACCCGACAACTGTGCGATGGGCTAATCGCCGCCGCCCGTGAAGCGGGCGTACCGCTGACGACGAATGCGGTCGGTGGAATGTTTGGCGTGTTTTTCACGGAAGAGCCGGTCACCACCTACGCACAAGCGGTCGCCTGCGATGTCGAACGGTTCAAGGCGTTCTTTCACGGGATGCTCGCGGAAGGGGTTTACTTGGCGCCCTCCGCTTTTGAGGCGGGATTTCTGTCCTCGGCCCATACCGACGCCGATATTGACGCCACCCTCAGCGCCGCCCGCCAAGTTTTCGCGCGCATCTGACGATTTGGGGGACAGAGATTATGTCCCGGTCGGCCGAACGCTCGACTGCACGCCGCAACTCGCCGAGATTTACGGCCGGGGTGGAATTTCCAGATCCCAAACCCACCGCGCATCCGACCTGACGCACCCAAACAGTCAAAAGGCCCTAAAAGAGCCTTTCCTTCAGCTCGCACGGTGGGATTCAGCGCCGCAACCGCCAGTTACCCAGCAACCCGATCACGCCCAAACTGAAAAATAACGCTAAATTCCATACCGGCACACTCATTCCCAGCAAGGTCCAATCGACCTTGGCGCATTCGCCGGAACCGGTCAGCACTTCCCGCAGCGCCTCGCCGAGCGGAAAGGTTTGCAGCAGGTAATCCAAGCTGGGGCCGCAACGCGGCGCTTGGTCGGGCGGCAAATGTTGCAGCCACACATGGCGGGCCGCAACCACCATGCCGACGGTCGCCGCCAGATCGATCAGCACGCCATAGACCCTAGCACCCACCTCTCGCGGATTGTGAATCGCCGCCGCCAAAAACACCACCGCGACCGCCACCAGCGCCAGCCGCTGAAAAATACATAACGGACACGGCTCGACGCCCTGACCGTACTGGGCGTAATAGGCGTAACCCAAAGCGAGCGCGCATCCCAGAAAACCCAGCGCGTTCAGCCAGCGCCGGGACAACCCGCCAACACCTTCGGCAGCGGCGTCCGTTACTGAAGAATCCCGCATGACCATCCCACCAGCACTTGAACGTTGAAGATTCAGCGATCCGAATGACCCAACGACCGCTCCGGCGCGATCAGATCGCGGACTCGCTGCTTGACTTCCTTGGCCTCGGGAAAGCGCCCTTCTTGTTGGCGCGACCAGACCACGCGCTCGTCCGCCAGCCGGATCTCGAAAACGCCGCCCGTACCGGGTCGCAGCGCCACTTCCCCCAACTCGTCCTCGAAGGTGGTCAGCAGTTCCTGCGCCAGCCACGCGGCACGCAACAGCCACCGGCATTGCGTGCAATAGGTGATGCTCACCCGCGGTTTCGGTTCCATATTTGCGCCCTTCACAGCTTGTCGAGATAGGCCACACCGCCCAATTGCTCCATCTGCCGCTCGATCCACCGCTGGCGTTTTACCACGTAAGCGGACGGCTTATCCACCCGGTAACGCACTGGATTGGGCAACACCGCCGCCAGTCGCACGGCCTCGCCGGCCGTCAAGCGAGCCGCTGGCTTGTTGAAAAAACGCCGGCTGGCCGCTCCCACCCCGAAGGTATAATCCCCGAACTCGGCGACGTTCAAATAAACTTCCAGAATCCGTTGTTTGGGCCAGAGCAGTTCCAACAGCACGGTGAACCACGCCTCCAGGCCCTTGCGGATGAAACTGCGCCCCGACCAGAGAAACAGGTTTTTGGCCACCTGCTGGCTGATGGTGCTGGCGCCGCGCAACGGTCGGCCTTCTTCCTGACCGTCCAGCGCCTCCCGAATTTCCACGAGGTCGAAACCGTGATGCGCGGGAAACCGTTGGTCTTCCCCGGCGATCACCGCCAGCGCGGCATAGGGCGAGATGGCCGTCCACGGTGTCCAGTCGTAGCGAACCGCACCGCCCTGCCCCGCCCACCACGCCTTGATTCCGTTCTGGACGATCACGCTCGACGCCGGCAACGGCAACCAGCGCAGCGCCAGAACCAACAACACCGAAGCCGCCACAAAGCCCGCCGACCCGCGCCAGAGCCCCCGCCAGAGCCGGACCCCTCTGCCCGGTTTTGCCGCGGGCTGCCGTCGGGCGGCGTTGAAACGGAGCGGCCACCTCCACCGCCGTTTCCTCAAAAGACTCCCCACGCCACCCCCGAAGCCATGGTTTCGCCCAACTCCTCGCAAGACTGCAAAATAGCGGCGTTCAGCTCGCCGCGGGCGATGACCGGATCGCAGACCGGTTTTAGCGGGTAGCCGCGCGCGATGCGCTCGATGCTGTTCAAAGCTCCGGTTCCGTCATTCCCGGCGCTGACGAACACGGCATACGGCAGGCCGCCGATCTGCCCTTGGGCCGGATAATAGGTGCGATCCAAAAAATTTTTCAGCGCCCCGGACATATAGCCAAAATTCTCCGGCGTGCCCAGCAACAAGCCGTGCGCCCACAACAAATCGTCCAGACCGGCCCGCAGCGCCATTTTCAGTCGCGTTTCGACCTCAATCACCCGCCGCGCGCCGCGCAGCGTTGCCCTGGCCATGGCTCGGGTATGGCCGGTCTGGGAATGGTAAACGATCAACAGGTGTTTGCGCGGTCCGGTCACGGCAGCATCCTTCCGGTCATGTACTTGCCGCGCCACGGAATTTCCGCTATGGTTGCGGGTCTTTTACAGTAGCTAAGAACGGTTGATCAGCGAGGTAGTATGTCGAAAGAAGACCATATCGAAATGGAAGGCACCGTAGTCGATACCCTGCCTAACACCATGTTCAGGGTAAAATTGGAAAACGGTCATGTGGTTACGGCGCATATTTCCGGCCGGATGCGCAAGCACTACATCCG
>DPWB01000145.1:1171-7075 GCA_003527885.1 Candidatus Competibacteraceae bacterium | reverse complement strand
AGGAAATCGCCAAGCTGCAAGCGACCGGCCAGCTCGATATCAAAACCGAGTTGAGCATCGCCTTCGTCGGCGACAAGCGAGTGCTGAGCGACCTGGCGTTGCTGGCGGAAGCGGGGTACGGCGAAGATCATTTCGGCAACAATATCGCCCTGCCCAAGGAACTGGCGTACTTGCGCCGCTAGCGGCGCAATCTCCTCCGGCTAGCGATAGCGCCGCCGACCGCTGCGCCGGTCCAGATCCCGCAGCCGCTCTAGTTTTTCACCGATGCGCCCTTCCAGGCCGTTGACGGTCGGCCGGTAATACCGCGCATCCTTGAGCGCTTCCGGGAAATAGCATTCGCCCGCCGCGTAGGCGTCCGGTTCGTCGTGCGCGTAGCGATATCCGTCGCCGTGGCCAAGCTCCCGCGCCAGCGCGGTCGGCGCGTTGCGCAGGTGCGGCGGCACTTCCAGCGTGCCACAGCGCCCGACATCGCGCCGGGCGACCGCAAAGGCGGTGTAGACCGCGTTGCTCTTGGCCGCGACCGCCAGGTAGACGACGGCTTGGGCGATGGCCAGTTCGCCTTCGGGGCTGCCCATCCGCTCCTGGGCTTCCCAGGCGTTCAAGGCCAGTTGCAGGGCGCGCGGGTCGGCGTTGCCGATATCCTCGCTGGCCATCCGCGCCACCCGACGGGCGATATAGAGCGGATCGCAACCCCCATCCAGCAGCCGGGCCAGCCAGTACAGCGCCGCGTCCGGGCTGCTGCCGCGCACCGCCTTGTGCAAGGCGGAAATCTGGTCGTAGAACAGATCGCCGCCCCGGTCGAAGCGCCGCCCCGCTCCATCGCTCATGACCTCTGTCAAGGCGGCCTCCAGCGTTAGGTTCTGCGCTCCGGCCAGCTCCGCCGCCAGCTCCAGCCAAGTCAAGGCGCGGCGGGCATCGCCGTCGGCGGCCCGAGCCAACCGCTCCCGCGCGGCGTCGGGCAGCGCCCACCGCCCGCCCAGCCCCCGCTCGGAATCGGCTAGCGCGCGGTCCACTACCTGACCGATCGCGCCGCTGTCCAGGCCGTTCAGTACGTACACCCGCACTCTGGACAGCAGCGCGTTGTTAAGGGCGAAGCCGGGATTTTCGGTGGTGGCCCCGACGAAGGTCAGGGTGCCGTCCTCGACATAGGGTAGAAAGGCATCCTGCTGGCCCTTGTTGAAACGGTGCACTTCGTCCACGAACAGCAGGGTGCGGCGCTGCCGGTCGCGCCAGAACCCCTGCGCCCGCTCCACTGCCGCCCGCACCTCGCGCACCCCGGCCATCACCGCCGACAGCCGGATAAATTCGGCCTGACAGGCGCCGGCCATCAGTTCCGCCAGCGTGGTCTTGCCGGTGCCGGGCGGCCCCCACAACACCATGGAATGCGGCTGGCCCCGCTCGATGGCGGCCCGCAACGGCTTGCCCGCCGCCAGCAGATGCGCTTGGCCGACGAATTCCTCCAGCCGGCGCGGCCGCAACCGGTCGGCCAAGGGCCGGCGCGCATCGGCGGCGGCGGATTCGGTCATATCAGCCCGCGTCGCCGACCACATCCACGCCGGAGGGCGGGACAAATTTCAGCAGCGCCGGATCGAGCGTCGGATTGCGTTCCAGCTTCTGAAAATCCAGCCGGGTGCGCTGGCCGAAGCCGTCCTCAAGTTCCAGGCTGGCCAGCAGTTCGCCCTTGAAAGCGACCCGTAACAAGCGGAATTCGGGCTGTGGCTGTTTCGGCGTCAGGTCGTACCACGTCAACCCGTCTTGGTTTCGCGCCGCGCCGACGGTGAAGGCGTCCTCGATGGGCGCCGCGCCGCTCAGCAAAGCCAGCGGGGTCGAGCTCAACGCCTTGTCCAATTTGCGGACCGTCACTTGCGCCAGACCGATGTCGTAAGACCACAACCGCTCGCCGTCGGCGACGATGATCTGTTCGGCGGGCGTGCGATAATTCCAGCGGAACTTGCCGGGCTTTTGCATCCACATCTCACCGCTGGCGTCCTGTACGACCCGCGCGCGTTCGTCGTACACCCGCTGGACAAAATCGGCCCGCAGCGAGCGCAACTCCTGAAAATAACGCTGCACTTGCGAGGGCGACGCCCAAACCGGGGCCAGCGACGACAGGCTCAAGACCAGGACGAGCAATTGACGTATCACGATAAACTCCAACGGTTGACCTTTCCGGCAAAGAGTGCACGACGGCTGGCGCCGCATCAACCCACCTCACCGACGGCCATTTCAACGCCAGGATGATGAATCCGCCATGAATAGCGCGCGACCGCCGCCAGCGACCCTCCTGTAAAAGATTGCCCGCCCGCTAGCGACGGCGCCCGACAGGCCCCGAAATCTCCACGGCCATCCGCGTTGCTCCTTCGCAAAATCCCTCCTACGCTTTTAGGTGGTTTCGAGCTACTTTTTATTTTCACCCAAGCAAGGCGATGACAACCATGAGCAAGCCCAAAAAAGTCGCAATCCTTACTGCGGGCGGTTTGGCCCCCTGCCTCAGTTCGGCCATCGGCGGTCTGATCGAGCGCTACACCGAGATCGACCCCAGCATTGAAATCATCTGCTACCGCAGCGGCTACAAAGGGCTGCTGCTCGGCGACTCTTACAAAGTCACCCCGGAAATCCGCGAAAAAGCCGGCCTGCTGCACACCTTCGGCGGTTCGCCCATCGGCAACAGCCGGGTCAAGCTCACCAACGTCAAGGATTGCGTCAAGCGCGGCCTGGTCAAAGAGGGTCAAGACCCGCAGAAAATCGCCGCCGACCAGCTCGTCAAGGACGGCGTGGACGTGCTCCACACCATCGGTGGCGACGACACCAACACCGCCGCCGCCGACCTCGCCGCCTTCCTGGCCAAGAACAACTACGGGCTCACGGTCATCGGGCTGCCCAAGACCGTCGACAACGACGTGTACCCGATCAAGCAGTCGCTGGGTGCCTGGACCGCCGCCGAGCAAGGCGCCCGCTACTTCAAGAACATCGTCGCCGAAAACAACGCCAACCCGCGCATGTTGATCATCCACGAGGTCATGGGCCGCAACTGCGGCTGGCTGACCGCCGCCACGGCGCTGGAATACCGCAAGTTGCTCGACCGCACGGAATGGCTCCCCGCCATCGGACTCGACCGCTCCGCCTTCGAGGTCCACGCGGTTTTTGTGCCGGAAATGCACATCGACATCGCCGCCGAGGCCAAACGGCTGCGCTCCGCGATGGACAAGGTCGATTGCCTCAACATCTTCGTTTCCGAAGGCGCGGGCGTGGAAGCCATCGTGGCCGAGTTGCAGGCCAAGGGCCAGGAAGTCCCGCGCGATGCCTTCGGCCATATCAAGCTCGACGCCGTCAACCCCGGCAAATGGTTCGGCGAACAGTTCGCGCAGATGCTCGGCTCGGAAAAAACCCTGATCCAAAAATCCGGCTACTTCTCGCGGGCCTCCGCCGCCAATATCGAGGATATCCGTCTCATCAAATCCTGCACCGACCTCGCCGTCGAGTGCGCCATGCGCGGTGAAGCCGGCGTCATCGGCCACGACGAGGACCGCAACGGCGTGCTGCGCGCCATCGAGTTTCCGCGCATCAAGGGCGGCAAGCCCTTCGACATCGACACGCCCTGGTTCACCGCCATGCTAAAGGCGATCGGCCAGAAAAAAGGCAAGAAAGTCGCGGTCAGCCATTAGCCGCAACCCGCCAACGCACCGAGGGCGCCCGAACGCTCGCGCGCCCTCGGTGCCGCTCCCTCCTCTCCCCGCCAATCCCCGAGCGCTTCCCGAAAAAACCGTGGCCGAGCCCGCGCCGGCGGTTGTAATGCGCCGTAGCCTGAACTATGGATATATGAGGAAATGACAAGCACCCGCTGAGTTTCCTCACCTGTCATATAAGTAATCCAACAATCCGGACAGGTGGCCGGCGATCCGGCCGGCAAAAACCCCACGGCAATCGGAGGAGAAGCACCTCATGCAAGCGCTTCAAGACTTTGTCACCTGGTTAAACGGCTACCTTTGGGGGCCGCCGATGCTGGTTTTACTGTTCGGGACGCACCTGTTCCTGACGGTCCGACTGCGGTTCATCCAACGCTATATCGGTACGGCCATCAAGCTCTCGGTCAGCAAAGAGCCGGGAAGCGCCGGCGATGTCAGCCAGTTCGGCGCGCTGACCACGGCGCTGGCGGCCACCATCGGCACCGGCAACATCGTCGGCGTCGCCACGGCGGTGGCTCTCGGCGGACCCGGCGCGGTGCTGTGGGTGTGGCTGACCGGCGTGTTCGGCATCGCCACCAAGTACTCGGAAGCGCTGCTGGCCGTCAAATATCGGGTCCGCACCTCCGATGGCACCATGCTGGGCGGCCCCATGTACGCGCTCGAAAGAGGCTTGAAGCAGAAGTGGTTGGCCGTGCTGTTCGCCGTCTTCACCGCCTTGGCGGCCTTCGGTATCGGCAACATGGTCCAGGCCAACTCCATTTCCTCCCTGGTCGCAGAAACCTTCAGCATCCCCACCTACGTCACCGGCCTCATCATCGCGGCGTTGACGGCGGTGGTCATTCTCGGCGGCGTGCAATCCATCTCGCGGGTGTGCGAAAAGCTGGTGCCGTTCATGGCGCTGTTCTATGTGATCGGCTGCCTCATCATCCTGATCATCAACGCTCAATACATCGGCACGGCCATCAACCTGATCGTGACCCACGCCTTTACGCCGCTCGCGGCGGGTGGCGGTTTCGCCGGTGCGACCGTGATGATGGCGATGCGCTACGGCGTCGCGCGCGGCCTGTTTTCCAACGAGTCCGGCCTGGGTTCCGCGCCCATCGTCGCGGCGGCGGCCCAGACCCGGAATCCGGTGCGCCAAGCGCTGGTGTCCGCGACCGGCACGTTCTGGGATACGGTGGTGGTCTGCGCGATAACCGGCATCGTCCTGGTCACCGTGATCGTCAGCGATCCCGCCGGCATGGACGGTCTGAAAGGGGCGGCGCTGACCAAGGCGGCTTTCGCCCATGTCCCGGTGATCGGCCCTATCGTGCTGACGGTCGGCCTGCTGACCTTCGTGTTCTCGACCATCCTGGGGTGGTCCTATTACGGCGAGCGCGGGGCGGAATACCTGCTCGGCAAGCGCGCGATTTTACCTTATAGAATCTTGTGGGTGATCAGCACCTTCGTGGGTTCGGTGGCCTCGCTGGGCCTGGTGTGGGACATCGCGGATGCCCTGAACGCCATGATGGCCATCCCCAACCTGATCGCCCTGATCGGGTTGAGCGGCGTCATCGTCGCCGAAACCGACAAATACCTCTGGGAAGACCGGCTCGACGAGCCCTCCACCGAGGAGATCCCGGAACTCGCGGACAATCCGGTCACCCCCTGAGGCGGCGCTTCCCCGAGGGCCCTGTCAGCCGCAAGGCCGGCAGGCCCGTGCCCTATCTTGCGCTCACGGCGGCGCGGGAGCCAGAACCTCGCGGCTGCCGTTGGATTGCAAGGGACCGACCACACCGGCCGCCTCCATTTCCTCGACCAGACGCGCCGCCCGGTTGTAGCCGATCCGCAACCGGCGCTGCACCCCGGATACGGAAGCCCGCCGCGACTCGGTGACGATCTTCACCGCCTCATCGTACAAGGGGTCACTTTCCCCGCCGCGCCCGCCGTTCTCGCTCTCCTCGCCGAACTCGCTCTCCTCGCGCGACTCGACCAGCACCTCATCGATATAATCCGGCGCGCCGGTTTGCCGGAGAAAATCGACCACCCGATTGACTTCCTGGTCGTCCACGAACGCGCCGTGCACCCGCTGCGGCAGGCCGGTTCCGGGCGGCAGATACAGCATGTCGCCGTGGCCCAGCAGTTGCTCCGCGCCCATCTGGTCGAGGATGGTGCGGGAATCGACCTTCGAGGACACCTGAAAGGCGACCCGCGTGGGAATGTTGGCCTTGATCAGGCC
>DPWB01000145.1:0-890 GCA_003527885.1 Candidatus Competibacteraceae bacterium | reverse complement strand
GACACCTGAAAGGCGATCCGCGTCGGAATATTGGCCTTGATCAGGCCGGTGATCACGTCCACCGAGGGCCGTTGGGTCGCCAGAATCAGATGGATGCCGGACGCGCGGGCCTTCTGCGCCAAGCGGGCGATCAACTCCTCCACCTTCTTGCCGACGATCATCATCATGTCGGCCAGTTCGTCGATGACCACCACGATGAACGGCAGCGGCTGCAACAGCGGGCTTTCAGGCGGCGCCAGAGGGCCGTCCGGCTTCCAGAGCGGGTCGGTCAGACCCTCGCCCTCCTCCAGCGCATCCAGCACCTTGCGGTTGAAGCCGGCGATGTTGCGCACCTTCAACGCCGCCATCAGCCGGTAGCGGCGCTCCATTTCGGCCACGCACCAGCGCAGCGCGTTGGCCGCCTCCTTCATGTCGGTCACCACCGGCGTCAACAGGTGCGGGATGTCTTCGTACATCGACAGTTCCAGCATCTTCGGGTCGACCAGGATCAGCCGGACCTCGGCGGGCGGCGCCTTGTACAGCAGGCTGAGCAGCATGGCGTTGATCGCCACCGATTTGCCGGAACCGGTGGTGCCGGCCACCAGCAGGTGCGGCATTTTCGCCAGGTTCGCCACCACGGGGTTGCCGCCGATATCCATGCCCAAGGCCAGCGTCAGCGGCGCGCCGGACTGCGTGTAGACCGGCGCTTCCAGCACCTCGCGCAGATAGACGGTTTCGCGGTGCTGGTTGGGGATTTCCAAGCCGATCACCGACTTGCCGGGGATCACTTCCACCACCCGCACGCTGATCACCGACAGGCCGCGCGCCAGGTCCTTGGCCAGATTGCTGATCTGGCTGACCTTGACACCCGGCGCGGGATCGACCTCGAAGCGGGTGATCACCGGCCCCGG
>DPWB01000278.1:10858-15215 GCA_003527885.1 Candidatus Competibacteraceae bacterium | reverse complement strand
CTCACGCCTTAATTGTTTTTGTTAATGATACGGCGACCACCGAGATCTACACTAGATCGCTCGTCGGCAGCGTCAGATGCAGCAGGTGGCCCGGCCATAGGGTATTGACGGGCAGACCTCGCTCCGTGAGCCTCCCGATCGGTATGATCGTGGAGCTAGTCGTGTCGGTCACGTCCATCATCGAGCCGGTGCAATTTTCCTCCGCTCGATGCCGCAACGAGGGCAGGCCGGCTCGACGGTCGGGATTCTTGGCTAGAGCAACTGGATAAGCGATGTCGATCATGGGAGTGAATCCGTCGTGACGCGGAACGGAATACCAAAAATCCACGCGGCGAGGCGCGCGCGGAAACGGGATGACATTACGCATACTATTCATCATGTCATGCAGCCACATTGCCGACGGAACGTTGAACGCCCTGTAGCAAACTGGCACGCAACATCAGACCGACTATCACCCGGATCGCTTGAGTATAAATCCAAAGTCCTGAATTGAGGCTGAATCATCTGCTCCAAGCGCCGAATACAGGTTTCATCGGCCTGCCGCATGGATCGGTGCTAACCATCGTCCGTCACAGCATTTCTTTTGGCTGGATCGCACTGATTTTGCCGGACGCGGCGCAAATGAACGGGCCAAAAGTGTAAACCTTGGGCACTGTCAGACGCCAATCTTCAGTATTGAGCTGACCAGAAACCGCCCGAAAGGTTTCGGAAATCCAAGTCCGAAGCGCTGGCGGCGCCCTTAGCTTCTCAAAAACGCTCAGAGTTGTTCCCGGTATTTCTGGAGATGTCGCGCCTTGGCTTGCCCGACCCAATCGTCGCGACGGATGCGGCCCGCCGCCTTGATGGCGGTTTCGAGCCGAGCGATGTCCGCGTCGTTCAAGGCGGCCAGTTGCCGGTAACTGGAAATGCCTTGGGATTGCAATTTTTTCTCCAGCGCCGGGCCGATGCCGTCGATCGATTTGAGGTCGTCAGGCTGGACGGAAGTCGCCGCGACAGCAGGCGGAGCGGGCGCTTTGCCTTGATCGGCCACCGGAGCCATCGGCGGCTTGGCGGCCACCGGAGCGCTGGCGGGCGGCGCCGAAACCGCGATGGAGGTTTCGGCCGAAAGCGTTTTTGGCGCTGGTTCGGCCGCTGCTGGCCTGACGCTAGCCGCTGCGCTCGCTACCGATTTTGTTACAGCATCCGGCTGCTTTTTTTCCCGGCTGGCGCGCGCGAATTCCCCGCCGCGCCGCAAAACCGCAAAATATTCATCCCACCACTGATTTTGTGTTTGAACCCAGCGCTTGAGCACCTCCTCCATCTGCTGGACCCAGGCGGTCATTATTTCCGGAGAACCATTTTCCTGGGCAACCTGCTTGACCCACCGCTGCACCCAGGACGCTTCCTGCGATAAGGTTTTTCTGACCGCCGATTCCCAAACCTCCAGATTCTTAAGATACGTTTCCCGCCACGTTTCGATTCCCGTCGGCGGTTTGAACGGTACGGCCGAACACAGGCTGTCCCAAAGACGCCTCTGGGCCTCGGTCCAGGTTTTAAAGATATCCTCATTGATCCACGGCTTTATCATCGCTAACGTCCTCCACGTTCAACCCATCATTCAACCGCCGACCCCGACTGGGATTAGTTCAAGATCGCGAAGAGTGTTTATGAACATAATCATAGGACTGCAAGGCCGTAGAAGCCAGATTTACTTGTTCGCGAACAACTTTAACACCATAGCGTCACCCGAGGCGGGAAAACTGGCTCGATGCCCGTGGCCTGAGCTGGCGCGATCCGCCTTGCTGAGGAGAGCCGCCTCCCTCCGCTCCGGCTGGCGGGGTCCGACCGATCGTTATTACGGCGATTGGCCGAGAAGCCGATATAATCCCTTCCCTGCCGTCGCCGCTCGATGCGGCGATTTTCTCACTCAGCTTTCTGGATGGGTTGCTTATGGTGTTTTGGCAACGTCTGCGCGAAGACATTACCTGCGTGTTCGACCGGGACCCGGCCGCGCGCACCGTACTTGAAATCTTGACCGCCTATCCCGGCATTCACGCCATATTGTTTCACCGCGTTCACCATGCGTTGTGGAATATGGGCCTTAAATGGCTGGCGCGTTTTTTATCGGCCATCAGCCGCTGGCTGACCGGCATCGAAATCCATCCGGGCGCTAAAATCGGCCGGCGCTTTTTCATCGATCACGGCATGGGCGTGGTGATCGGCGAAACCGCCGAAATCGGCGACGACTGCACGCTCTATCAAGGGGTCACTCTGGGCGGCACCAGCTGGAACAAGGGCAAACGCCATCCCACGCTCGGCAACAACGTGGTGATCGGCGCCGGCGCTAAGGTGTTAGGGCCGTTCAAGGTCGGCGACAACGCCCGCATCGGCTCGAATTCGGTGGTCATCAAGGAAGTGCCGCCTCACGCCACGGTGGTCGGCGTGCCGGGCCGCATGGTCGAAGCGGGCGAAGCGGGTACGGACGTGCGCCGCGAAATCGCCCGCAAGCTCGGTTTCGATGCGTACGGGGCCACGCCCGACCTGCCTGACCCGGAAGCGCACGCCATCAACCAGATGCTCGACCACATTCAATCGCTCGACTCCACCATCCACCAACTTTGTCAGGCGTTGCAGGAGGCCGGCATCAATCCTGGAAAATTGTGTTTGGCCGAATTGAAAGGCTGTCAATTGCATTCCGCCGCCAGCAAAAACGGCTGGCCCGTCGCGGCGGGCGACAGTGCGGCCAAAGCCGAGCAAAGCGCCAAGGCACCGGTCTAAAACGACCATGCTGGAATTGAGCGCCGCCGCGCGCGAGCACTTCGAGCACCCGCGCAATGCCGGTAGCCTGGAAACCGAAGGCTCGCGCATCGCGCAGGCGCGCGTGGGCGAACCCGCTAGCGGCGATGTCCTGCAATTACAGTTGCGGGCGAACGTTCGAGGCATTATCGATGCCGTTCGCTTCAAGGCTTATGGTTGCGGCTGGTTGATCGCCTGCGGCTCCCTGTTGAGCGAGCGCCTCGAAGGCCAGCCATTGGAACAGGCGCGGCACTTTCGCCACCACCAACTGGTCGAAACGCTGGAAATACCGCCGGCGAAACTGCATTGCGCCGTGCTGGCCGAAACCGCGCTCAAAGCGGCCTTGCAGAACCTCAGCGACGCCGGCGCATCTGAGCTTAACCGTCCCGATTGCTTGAGAGGAAAACATCCATGACGATCACTCTGACCGAAAAAGCCGCCGCTCGGGCCCGCGACCATCTCGCCAAACAGGCCAAAGCGCAGGGGTTGCGGCTGGGCGTGCGCAATACCGGCTGCTCCGGCTATATGTATACCGTCGGGCTGGCTGACACGATCAACGCCGATGATCGGATCATCGAATCGCAGGGCGTCAAAATCGTGGTCAGCGAGAAAAACTTGCCCCTTCTGGATGGCGTGGAGGTGGATTACGCCAAGCAGGGCCTCAACGAAGGGTTCCGCTTCAACAACCCCAACGCCAAGGAAATGTGCGGCTGCGGAGAGAGTTTCAGCGTTTGAATCGGCGTTTGTTTTACGCCGGTTTGGTCGCGGGGTCCGCCCGGTGCCCGACGGTTGCCGGGCAGACTCATGGCTCCCAACCGCACCGTCAACGATCCATGCTGTAGATCAGCATACTGTAGGGTCCGATGCCGATGATGGTGTGGGCGTCCAGGCCGTCGCGCGGCCCGTCCCAAGCATCGACATCGCCGCTGGCAAAGCCGCCGAAATCGTCGCTGTAGAGCGTCGCATCGCCGTTGAAGCGCAACCGCCACCGTCCGGCCATCGGCATCCCGATGTAGTAGCCTTCCTTCGGATGGTGGCTCATATTCACGACCACCACCACGTCATCGCCCGGACCATGCTGGTCCCAGCGCTGGAAAGCGATGACGTTGTCGGCGTCGTTGACGTGATAGATGTTGACAGATTGCCCGCACAGGCCGCGGCTGAGCCCCGCCTCGTTCAAGCGCAGCAGCACCAGATCGCGATAGAGGCGGACGATCCCGTGGAATTTGTCATTTTTGTGCCAGTCCAGCGGCACATCGTCCCGAAACCATTCGCCTTGTAGAAATTCCTGGCCCTGAAAAATCATCGGAATGCCGGGACAGGTAAAGACCAACCCCGCCGCCAGAGTGGAGCGTTTTTGCGCGTACCAACCGGTCGGATCGCCGGGGTTGACTTCCTGCGGCACGCGGGCCTTGCCGTTGGCCACTTCATCGTGGGATTCGCTGTAAATGATCCGCCGGAACGCATCGCCGCTGTAGGTAAAGCCGATGGCGTCCCGCACCGCGTCCATCGAACGCCACTGGTCTTCCGCCACGATCACCACTTCGCGGATCGGGTGCACGAAATGCGCGTCCCATTGCGC
>DPWB01000278.1:0-10592 GCA_003527885.1 Candidatus Competibacteraceae bacterium | reverse complement strand
CCGGGGAACTGGCTCCGAATGTCGCCGTTGATCCATTGCATCAAGCCCCAGCCTTCGGGGATATCGTCGCCGCCGCCGCCGTGGATGCTGCGGATATAAAGGGTCATATCGTAGCGAAGCCCATCCACGCGATAGTCTCGCAACCACATCAAGGCGTTGTCATGGATAAACCGGCGCACCTCTTCCCGGCCATAATCGGGCCGCGTGTCGCCCCACGGCGTCTGGGAGCGATGGTCGTTGTAGAAGTAGATACCGCCCTTCTCGTTCTCGTGCCAGCCGTCGAACCGCCACAAATCGAGATCGCTGGGGCCGAAATGGTTGTAAACGACATCCAGCACCACCGCGATGCCCCTTCGGTGCGCCTCTCGAATGAAGGTCTTGAAACCGATGGGTCCTCCGTAGGCACTTTCGACGGCAAAGATGTGGGCGGGGTTGTAACCCCACGAGTAATCGCCGGCAAACTCCGCAACCGGCATCACCTGGATCACGTTGACGCCGAGACGCTTCAAGTGATCCATCTTTTCCAAGGCGAGGTCGAAATTACCGGGTTTATCCTGGCTCTTGACGAAAAAAGAGCCGATATGCATTTCATAAATCACTAATTCATTGTGGGGCGGAAGCTGGTAGTCGACGCCTTGCCAATCGAAGGAACCCACACTGTAAATCACGCCGTGGCCGACGGAATTGGTGACTTGCCGGGCGTAAGGGTCGATGCGCTCTAGCCTCATATCACCATTTTGAATCAGATATTTATAGCCTTGACCTACCTTGGCCTCGGCGATGTCGGCATACCAGTAACCTTTTTCCTCCAAGGTCATGGGATGGGCCGTATCGGACCAGCCGTTAAAGTCGCCTTTGACGTACACTTGGTTGGCGTGAGGCGCCCACACCCTGAAGGCGACGCCGCCCGGATGCGGTAAGGCGCCCATACCAGACTGAGTTTGGCCGGGCTCGCCGCTCTTGACGGCGGTGGTTTTTTTGGTTTTTTCAGGCTTGGTGGGCTTGGTGGGCTTGGTGGGCTTTTCGGGTTTGGCGGATTTTTTGGTCTTATCGGTCATGCTCCAATCTCCTCACGCGCGAGTAATAAAAGACGAGGCCAGCCGCCGCCTCTGCGACCTAGTTTAGCGGGTCACTTACGCTAGCACAGGGAAAAATTTACGGCGGTGCCTAAGAAAGGGCAGCTCTTTGACCAGGACCCCACAGGGCAAGGCTGACAACCACCATGACATGAATAGAAAATGCAGGGATCGGGATTTTTCTTGGGATCCCAAGCAAGCCGGCGGCCCCCAAGAACAGGCCGCCAGCGAATTCAAAAACCGGTTATCGGGCGAAAAAGCGCCCTACCCGATTAACCTCTGAAGAAGAAAAGCCAAAGCAAGATCACCACAATCCCTGGCACACCCAACAGCCACAAGATCAGGGGCGGCAATATCCTGCCTTCCATCCAACGTCTAATCTTAAGCGTCTGCTTCATAAGGTCATCCTCAAGCAAGTTTTCCAGATGAAAGTCGATTGCATTTTGGCAATGTTTTGACTTTAACAATATTTTTATAGTTCACCGCCCATTCAGCTAAATTTCCTAATCCGTGTTAAGGGCAAGCTCATTCCCACGCCGCCAGATCGGCATACATGATCCGAATCCGTCGCATGATCTCCTCTTTTTTGAGATTGAACAGCACCATGCCAACGGTGATCAGCGCCCCCAATCCAATCAGGATCAGCGCTCGGCTCAGGCTCTGCTCGGGGTAAAAGCGGATCAACTGCCCGGCCACGTTCAGCACCAGAAACGCCACGCCAGCATAGAGGAAGGCGCGCACCCGCAAGGCGACGCCGAGTATGACGCCAGCCAGCGCCAACCCTAGCGCCAGCACGAACACCCACAATTCCGGTCGCAGAAACACATCCAGCCCCGCGCCGGCGTACAGCGCGCTCAAGGCCGCTAAGCGCGTGGCGCCCGACACGCCCGGCCGCAATTCTCGCCGGTGCAGGTGAACCAACGCCAGCACCGATACCGCCGCCGGGATGATGTAAAACTGCCACAAGCCATAACGGGCCGCCCACAGCGGCGCCCACAGATAGATGGCGCCATTCAACGCCAACACGCCCAAGTACAGCGGCAACGGATTGCGCAACGTTCCGGCCAGCGACAGATACAGCACGGCGGCGGCCAGCAAGGCGCCCCCGGCCCAGGGCGAGGCCAACTGCCAAGGGACCGTTGCCAGCGCCAGCAGCGGCAGCACCAAGGCGAGATGGTACAGCGGCCGGGATGCGGTGAATCGCTGGAGCAGCAACGCGGCATAAGCGGCGACCATCAGCGCGGCGGTGTCGGCAACCGTGAACGGGGTCAAGCCCAGTAGCACCAAGCGTCCGTAAGCCGCCAACGACCCCAGCAACAAGGCGGTCGCGTAAACCCCGTTCGGCGCGTGCGGCCGCCGCCACGCCCGCACGCCGGACAGTCCCGCCAACAACAGGAGCGCCGCGCCCGCCGCTAACGGGTCGGTGGTCGCGCCGAAACGCCAAGGCGTCGATCCCCAGCCGCCCCGATACGCCAACACGGCATAGGCATGTAATCCCAGCCACAGCAGCCCCAGCGACAACAGCCGAGGCAAAGACTCTTTAAGCGTCTGCTCAAGCTCGTAAATCCGGCTAGCTCGCCCTTCATCGACTCCAGTCGCCACACCGTTCAGCCACGCTTCCAACCGTGGCCGCACCGCCATGAGCGCCAGCAACAGCAATACCGCCTGCAAGGCATACCAAGGGGCCAGCCCAGCCAGCGGAACGCCCGCCAAGCCGGCGGTTCCAGCCAGCCACACGGTATGGCTAGCGATCAACGCCAGCAGCAAGCCCAGCTTCAAGCGGGCTGCTTCGCTTTGCCACCAGCCCTGTGCCAGCAGGACCATCGCCAACACCAGCAGAGTGACGGTGATGGTGGCCCACTCGAAATCGGCCATCACGAACAGCAGCGCGAGGATGGCGACAGGCAACGCGGTCAACCACTGCTCCAGCGCCAACCGCCAAATCGCCAGCCGATGCGGCCCGTAGCGCCAAACCAGCAACAACGCGCCACCCCACAGCGCGACCGCGAGCGGCAGCCACGCCGGCGACAGCCCCAGCATCAGGAACACCGCGCCCGCCAACACCAACGAGGCCAGCAACAGCCCATGAGCTTGCGGCCATTGCCGGCGCAGCCAGAACGCATGGGCGGCGGTCGCCGCCAGCAAGAACGTGACCGCGACCAACCCCCAAGGCAGCGGCTCGGATCGGGAGGGGCTCCAAAACAGCCCAAACTCCAGCCACCCCAAGCATCCCAAAATCACCAGCAGCGCCGCGAAGGGCGACCAGAACAACGGTTCCGCCAAACCGTTTTGCCGCCAACCCAGCCGGTGAGCCAGCGCCTGACCGTACCGCCGCCAGAGCGGAATCAGCACGAACAAAGCATTGACCCAAAGCAGCGCGCCGACGTATCCGCTCGCGACCACCCCATGACCGTTTACGGGGGGACTCCACCCCGTTGCGTCGCCAACGGCCAACAACCCGCTGACGGTCAGCGTCGCGACCGCCAGCCAAGCCATTCCCGGCCACGCGGTATTGCGCAACAGCAGGAACAAGTAGGGTGTCAGGGCCGCCAAGGCGGCGGCGAGCGACAAAACGCCCGCCGTAAAGCCGAGCACCGAACCGGCCAGGACACAGGCCAACCCCAGCAGCGGCCAAAACTCCGGCGCGACCGCCCAGGCCGGCTGGCGGATATTCCAGCGCGGCAACAGCAGATTGCCGTCGAACCACAGCGCATAACCCCAGCCAACGGCAATCCAGATTTCAGTCGACCCCGCAAAATCCGCCCAACCCGCCAAACTCCAGGCCAGCGCGCTCGACAGCAGCGCCAGACCCACGCCACGCCACGCCGGCGCGTCCGGCCACGGCCGCGCCACCGGAAACAGCGCGAGGCACAGCAGCGCCAGCAGTACCGGCAAGCGCACATCGCCCGCCAGCCCTCCCAGCAAAGCGCCGGCCAACGCCAGCAGATAGAGCAAGGTGCTCGACCACCGTAACGGTCGCCGCCAATACCCCAGCGGCGCGGCTCCCTCCGGCTCCAGACCCAACCGGATCAGCGCCATGCCCGCGCCCAACAGCACGTTCAATAGCGGCTGCCCGAGACCCAACCAACCGGACGACATCCAGCCAGCGTCCAGCAACCAAGCGGTGACCGTCAGCGTGACCAGCGCCGCGTAGGCGTGTCGCTCCGAACGGTAATGCCAACCCGCCAGCAGAAACAGCAGCAAGCCAAGCCCCAGCGCCGGCAACAGTTCCGGCGCCGGCGATCCCAGCAATGCCAGCGCCGGACTGGCGGCCACCGGCAGCGCCGCGACCAAGAAAGCGCAACCGTGCAGGCTTTCCTCGACCAGTCGGCTGCCGCCAGCGCCACCGGGAACGGTGAAACCCAAAACCTGCGCCAAGCGTTGGGTCGAAGGTTGCGCCAACAGGGCGACACCCGCGCGCCAGACCAGCAAGGCGTAGAGCACCCCCGCCGCGCCGAGCCACGGCGGCGTGAACCCAACCCGCTCCAATCCGGCCAGCAACCCCGCCAGCCCCAGCGCGAACGGCAGCGCCATCCAGCGGAACAGGTGGAAATGGCCGATCAACAACCAGCCGGTCACCACGCCCAGCCCCGCCGTTACCGGCCATTTTGCCGAGATACCGCCGGCCAGAAAGCGCAGGCCGAGTTGCACCAGCCCGACCGCCCACAGCAAAGCCATGGCCTGTTCCAGCGGTTGCCGGATCAGGTCGGCCAGAGACAGCGAGGCAGGCGTATCCACCGAATCGGACGGCGGACTGTCGGCCTCATCGCCCCGTAGCGCGCGCCGCGCTCGCAGCCGCCAATCCAGACGCCACAGCAACACCCACAGCGCCGCAGCCAAAACAAACTCGACCAAACCGGTTCCCGGCGCCGGGAAATAACCGCGCTTGACCAGCACCCCGACCCCGGCGGCGCAAACCAACGCCCCATAGAACAACGCCCGCCAGCGTAAACCCACACTCAGCCACGACAGCAGCGCTCCCGCCAGCACCAACAACACGATCGGCTCTAGCCGGCCCAGCAGCGTCGGCCACCGCACCAGCCCGACCAGTGCGAGCGCGAGCAGGACATTCGCCAGCGCGCCCGTCACCCACACCCGGCGACTGTTGGCCGATTGCCGGGAATCGTGCAAGCCCAGCGCCGACCACAGCGCCGCCAGCGCCAACCAGCCGTAAGCCGTCCGCATCGCCCAATCCAGGCCGAAACCGCCCGGCAGATAGGCCATCGCCACGGACGCCAGCACCGCCACGCCGTAACCGCCATAGCTCCAGCGCGGTTCGGCGTCCGCAAGCGCCAGCACCGAACGCAAGGCCAAATAAGCCAGCCCGGCCACCGCCGAGAAGGTCGCAAAGCCCAACCAACCGGGTTCGCTCCACCACGCGCTCCAAGCGGCGACGCCGACCAGCAGCAGCGCGAAAACCGTGAAACACTGCAAGGCGATGGCCCGCCAGCGCGAATCCGCCCAACGGCCTAGCGCCACCAGCCCCAGCAGGCCCGGCTGGCTGGCCAACCCGTGCCAAGCCGGCGGCAACCAATGCGACAGGCTGGACCCATATAAACCGGCGACGCAGCCAAGCAGCAGATACAGCGGCGGCAAGCTCCGATAGCGCCACGTCATCCAGCCATACAGCAGCGCACCCAAGAACAGCGTCAGCAACAATGGCGCTATAGCTTGAAACGCTGCGGCCACCGCCACCGCCGACAAGCCGTAGAGCACAAAAGTGAAGCGGGACAGGAAAGTGTATTTGTTGACCCATTCCTTGAAAGCGGCATCCACCGGCAACAGCAGCGCGCACAACGCCATCAAGAACGGTCCCGCATAGCCGTCCGGCAAAGGTTCCGGCCACAGCCACGTCAGATGAACGAACGATACCGTCGCGGTATAGACCAACATCCCGGCGGCGTAGTAGGTGGTCAGCCGCCGATCCACGAACAACCGCTGCAACCACCCGTTCGAAAACGCCCACAACCCGTAGCCCAGCAGCCCCAGCAACAGCGCGTGCAACAGCATCAACACCCGCCAGTCCGGCGCGAACCCGGCCAGCGGCGCGGCCAGTTGCAGCGCGCCCAACCCCGTCAACAGCCAAGCGTAGCGGCCCAGCAATACCCGGTCCATCAGCGCGCTGCTCAGATGGGCCGCCCAGGCGAAAGCGGCCAGGGTAGCCGCTGTCGCTCCAAGGCCAACGACCGCCAACAGCGGATCGCCGCGGCTGGCGACCACCAGCCGCACGGCGACCGCCAGCACCAGCGGGGCCAACAACATCCCGAGCGCCAACAACATGCTGCTGGCCACCTTCAGTTCCGGGCGCTTGCGGCGGAACTGGTAACCGGCCCAGACCAGGAAGGCGCTCGCGCCGAACAAGCTGGCGAACACCACCAAGGCGTTGACAAAACCGGAAGTATTGGCGATCAGGAACAACGCGCCGGCGATAAAACAGAAGCCGCCGACGAACCAGCCGACGTTCTGCGCCAGAAACGGCGCGATCAACTTCGGCCAGCCGGATAGGGTTTGTAGCGCCTTTTCCAGCGGACTAGGCGGCGTCGGACGCCAGTCGTCGGCCCCGGCCACTTCAAGTTCTGGGATCGACTGCGGCGCCGGTCGCGCCAGCGGCGCGGCGGGCTGTGAGAAAGGTTGCCCGACGAGCGGCCGGTCTGGGTTTGGAGCGCGAGGCGCCGCAAGGGACGGCGGTGATAGCGGCTCCAGCGGAGCGACCGTCCACGCCGCCGGAGCCGGCAACGGCATCACCGGCGGCGTTTTCTCGGGGACGGCCGCCGGTGGCGGCGCGCCAGCAACGCGCGGAGCGGGCGGCGCCGGAACGGCTGTCGACCACGGCGGCGGCCCCGGCGGGTTAGCCGCCGCTTGCGCTAACAGTAACCATCCCAGCGCGCGACGGCGCTGCCAAAGCTCATTACCGGGTTCCGCGCCGCCCGCGCCCAGATGGTTCTCCCACAACCGATCCAGCTCATCCGCCAGTTGCCGATGGCGGTCTTCGCTCAGTTCGCCAGCATCCAGCAGCCGCTGCAACTCCAAGCGCAGCAACGTTAGATTTTCCAAATCCATCGCCGCGTAGCGCGACTGACCACCCGCCGTCGCCAGGGATGGTGGCGGGTCGGACGGCCCCGGCACCGACGCGCTGGCGCCTGGCGTGACGGCCAAGCGGCCCCGCAACATCCGCACTTGATGCCGGGCGATGACGAGCGCGATCAGGAGAATGATCGGCGACAGCAGCCACAGCCCCGCCAGCAGCAACAAAAACGTCCAATCCATAGGGAAAACCGCCTGTTAACCGTCGACCCGCGCCCCAAGTTCAATCCTTACGCAGCAACGCTTCCTGCTTGAGCGCCGCCAACTCCGCCTCGACTTCGCCGTTGACTTCCATTTTCAGAAATTCCCGTTCGATCTGGCTGTATTGCCCGTACAGCTCCTCGCGCGCCTCCATCCGCGCTTCCATCTCATCCACCTTGCCGGCCATCCGGCCGAGCGAGTTATTGAGATCGAGGCCGGTCTGGAAGCGGTCGTGGACCTGATCCATTTGCTCGCGCGCCTGCGCCGCGCGCTGCCGCGCCACCAGGCTGCCTTTCTTGAGTCGCGCCTCCTCCAGTTTCATTTCCAGCGCGCGCAATTGGGTCTTCAGCCGTTCGCCGGTGCGCTTGGCCGACTCCCAGGAAGCTTCCAGGTTGGCGACGACGCCATCGTGTTCCTTTTTACGCAGCAACGCTTCCCGCGCCAGCGCCTCGTTGCCGGATTCCAGCGCCCGGCGCGCTCGACCCTGCCATTCCTCGGCCTGACGGCGTTGATTTTCCAGCTCCTTGGCCAACTGCTTTTCACTGGCCACGGCGTCGATCACGCCTTCACGGGCGCTGTTGATGTTTTCCTCCATCTCCCGGATGAGTTGCTTGATCATCCGCTCCGGGTCTTCGACTCGATCCACTAGATCGTTCAGGTTGGCGTTGATTACATCGCTGATACGCTTGAACAGACTGGCCATGCTAGCCTCCAAATAGTGACAGTTTATGGAAATAATAGCGCGAGTATAGTCAGGAATATATGTCTTGAACACTGTTCAATTTAATTTTTGAAAAAAATCCGCCGAACGGCGGATCTAAGTGGCCCTTAATCTCCCTGCTGGCGACGCCGGCGACCATTTCCGGCCTCATCGTCACGGTGGCGCTTGCGCCCTTGACCTGCATCGCCACTGTCACGATTGCGCCCGCCACCAAAACCTGCGGCGGCGTCATCGCGGTCCCGGCCACCACCGGCGGCGTCATCGTTCCGACCCCGGTTGCGCCCCCAGCCGTCATTGCCCCGATCACGGCGACCATCGGCGGCGTCATCGTTCCGACCCCGGTTGCGCCCCCAGTCGTCATTGTCCCGATCACGGCGACCTCCCTGACCGTCATTGCCATCACCGCCGCCGCGCCCGCGGTTACCCATCCGGCTCCACCAGTCATCGCCACCGCCGCCGGAACTACCGCCGTCAAAACCGCCACTTTGCTTCCGACCGCCCGTCCGGCTCTGCCAGTCATCACCGCCGTCACCGTTGCGGTGACCTTGTCTGCTTGGCCCACCGTCACCAGCGTCGGAACGATCGCGTCTCCCGGAACGCCCGCGCTCATCCCTTCCATCGCGGTCACCGCGCGGAGCGTGTTCCATGACATCGCCCACCGGCGTTCCCCTGAAGACCTCCTGCATCAGCCTGAACGGAAGATCGTCTCCCGCCCCCCTGGCGGAGACCGCCATCGGAGCTGAGGCCGCCAGCGCCGCCGCCGATAGAACCAGTATCTTGATATTCATGAGTTTGCCCCTGTCCAAGTTAAATATAACGCCGTGCTAATTCCTGCCCTTCACCACAAAACAATAGCAGTTAACGGGGTGGTGCGCCGCCCCCGTTGCCACGCTTATGACGACGAGTGTCACAGAACCTTTCAGTTGCGGGTTGTGGCGCAATGCCTTGCAAGCCATCGCCCGTGGAGGCCACATGTCCCTGCTTCCCAAGCCCCATCTGGCCGCCGAGGACTATCTGGCCCTCGAACGCAGCGCCGACTTCAAGAGCGAATTTTTCGACGGTGAAACCTTCGCCATAACAGGGGCCAACGAGTCGCACAACCTCATCGTGGCCAACACCCTTGCGGAAATCCGCCAACAATTCAAGAAAAAGCCTTGCAAAATCTACGCCAACGACATGCGGGTCAAGGTGGGTCCGAGCGGGTGATACACCTACCCGGACGTGGTGGTGGTTTGTGGCAAGGCCCGGTTCGACGACGCCCAACCCGACACCTTGCTGAATCCGACCCTCATCGTCGAGGTGCTGTCGGACACTCCACCGAGGCTTACGACCGGGGTCGCAAGTTCGAGCAGTACCGCAAGCTGGAATCGCTGGCCGAATACGTGCCGATCGCGCAAAACCGCCCCCATATCGACGTTTATCGCCGACAACCCGACCAACAACACTGGCTGCTGGCGGAATGCGACGGCCCGGACGGCGTGTTGCGCTTGCCCTCCATCGACTGCACGCTGGCGCTGGCGGAGATTTACGACAAGGTGGAATGGCCAAGCGCCTGAACCGCTGCCGTTCGAGCGGGTTCCAGTCTGCTATCATGGCGCGCTTGCGCCGGATACCCCGGCCCCCGTGTCAGCAAAGCGATCCGACCCGCCATGAATCCAGTTTTACACATCGCCCAGCGCGCCGCGCTCAGCGCCAGCCGCATCCTGCTGCGCCATTTCGATCACCTCGAACGGCTCAACGTCACCGCCAAACAGCGCAACGATTTTGTCAGCGAAGCCGACGTGCAGGCCGAGCGCGAAATCATCCAAACCCTGCGCAAAACCTATCCCAATCACGGCATTCTGGCCGAGGAAAGCGGCGAACAACCCGGCCAGGACGAGTACCAATGGGTCATCGATCCGCTGGACGGCACCACTAACTTCTTGCACGGTATCCCTCACTTCGCCATCTCCATCGCCTTCCGCCACAAGAACCGGCTGGAAGCGGCGCTGGTCTACGACCCGATCCGCCAGGAGCTATTCACCGCCTCGCGCGGTGGCAGCGCGCAACTGAACGACCGGCGCATCAGGGTCAGCGGGGTCAACGCCCTGGAAAACGCCTTGCTCGGCACCGGCTTTCCGTTCCGCCATCCCCGGCACCAACCGGCTTATCTGAATGCCTTCGGCCATTTATTCGGCAAATGCGTGGAAATCCGCCGCGCCGGAGCGGCCTCGCTGGATTTGGCCTACGTCGCGGCGGGCCGGCTCGACGCCTTCTGGGAGATCGGCTTGAAACCGTGGGATCTGGCGGGCGGCGCGCTGCTGGTGCAGGAGGCCGGCGGTTTGCTCAGCGATTTCGGCGGGGGCAACGATTTCATGAAAACCGGCAACATCGTCGCCGGCAACCCCAAAGTGTTCAAAGCCTTGCTGCAAGAGATGCAGCC
Organism: Candidatus Competibacteraceae bacterium; assembly: GCA_003527885.1. Taxonomy (GTDB): domain Bacteria; phylum Pseudomonadota; class Gammaproteobacteria; order Competibacterales; family Competibacteraceae; genus Competibacter_A. The sequence continues at coordinate 88 of DPWB01000278.1, read as the reverse complement.
GCACCTGACGCCGGAATTGGCCCGTTAGCCGCACCGGGCAAAGTGTCGGCGTCCGCGGCCGGGACGGCCGACCGCAGCCAGCCGGCGC
>DPWB01000377.1 GCA_003527885.1 Candidatus Competibacteraceae bacterium | reverse complement strand
AGATGTGTATAAGAGACAGGTGGCAAGGGTGTCATTTGTCCCTCGACCTAAAAGCGGTATGGTTGCCACCCTTGCCACCCTTGCCACCCTTCTAGCTCAGGTTGAGAAAAATAGTCATTTCATGGTTAAAAGTAGACAAATCAGACACTTCAACTTTCCATAGCTTTCTATCCCTTCGCTCGCCCGCGTCTTCGAACCGGAGTCCGGCCTCGATACGCCGTTGATATTTCTTGATAAATTCACCGATATCCTGTGATTTAAACTCGCCGCGTCGGTCGGAGAAATGTTCTCTCAAAATCTCGTATAACTCGGGGTGTCGCCTGATTTCGTCGCCGCCCTCGTTGCGTTCGGTCAGGTTGGCCAGGGTGATAAGCTCATTGCTGGTGGCGGGAACCGCCTTGAAAGTCGAGTACCAGCCGAGCAAGAGGCTGCGCAGCTTACGGCGCACCGGGTCGGCGTTCTCGATGCTCGATCGGCTGAGCAGCGGGTCAGCCTCGCCGAGCCAGACCAGCGAGGCGCGGATCAGGCCGGACCAGCCCTCGAAGCTGCCCAAGGTCCGCAGCGCTTGCGGGGGGCGGCCGGCGGCGATGTAGGCGCGCAGCGCGGTCAAGGCGGCGACGATCAAAGCCGGGCGGTTGGCCGGTATCCACCGATAAAGGTCTCTGGAGAAAACCCGCTCCTCCGGCCGGTCGGTCTTCGGGTCGAGGTTGCAGAGGATGACCCGCCGTGTCATGTCGCCCGCGACGGTCAAGTTGTTCCCCGTGGCCAGCCACGTCACGCAGGTCGGTGCCGTGCCTTGCCGCTGGGTGCCGAGCAGGCGGTCTGTATAACTCTCGTTGGTGAGCACCGAACAGAGGGCATCGCCCTCTAGCGCGCCCTCGATGTTATCGAGGTTAATGACTTGATCGCCCCCCATCAGGACGGTGAGTATCCGCTTGCGGGATTCGTCGGGGTCGGGGGTGAAACTCATGTTCGTGGCGGGCCGGCCGGTGACGATCAGCGCCACGCAATCGGCCAAAAGACTTTTTCCCGACGCCGGCCGGGGGGCGGAGAAGGCGTGCAGCGGCGCGGTGCGCAGCGAGGGCCGGACGGCGGCGGTCAGCAGGGCGGACAGCGCGGCGGCCTGATCGTGGGCGGCGGCGAAGTCGAAACCGGACAGCACCTCATCAACCAGATAGTCGAGGGCGGCGCGGCCGTCTTCGCGGCTCGGGGTTTGCGGGGTCGGTGGAAACGCTTGGTCGGCGTGGAACAGCAAGCCGGTGGCTTCGTCGTAGCCCGGTCGCTCGATGAGCGAGCCGTCCGGCCGGAGCGTCGGCGCGGTAATGACACCCGTCAATTGCTTGAAGTTCCAGGCGCCGGAGCGGGATAGCAGGGTGCTGGCGACCGGGCGCGGGGCGTTGCAGGTCACCGTTCGCCCCATGCGGAAAGAGTACTTCCGCCAAGCGATCAGCCGGTTTAAGCGGTCGTTGAGGTAGTCCACATCCAGCGGGACGATGGTGATGTTGCCGTCGCGCCGCTGGATGCCGTGGACGGTTTCGGGCTTGGCGACGGCCAAGCGGGCCAAATAGCCGGAGCGCTGGAAGATGCCGTCGCGCTCGATCAGGATGCGCTCGGCTTCGTCGGCCAGTTCCGGCGATTCGCCGGGCCGAATTTCGAGGGTGGCGTGTCGGCCTTCCGGCAGGCGGGTTGCCGGGTCTTCGCCTTCTTTCGCGTCGCCGGGTTGGCTTTTTCGCTTGGCTTTCGGGTTTTTGGTTTTCGCCTGCTCCGCCTTCAAGCGTTCGGCGGCCAGATCGAGGATATTGCCCTTTCTATCGTCATCACCTTCCATGGCTTTCGCCTCCCGACAACTGTAAGCCGGTCTCAATCCGCTCGACCGCCAAGCGTAACCGCGCGTGATCGTCCGGGCTAAAGGCGCGGCCTTCCAGGATGAATTCTCCGGCGGCGGCCACCACGGCGATTTCGTGGCTCAGGGCGCGGAGCACGTCGCTGGCCGGGAAGGGCCGGCGCTCTGGATTTTTTAAAGCGGTGGGCCGTTCGGGGTAAAGGTCGGCGAATTCCAAACCCACGGCGGCGATGACGTTGGAGGCGGAGCAGCCGGTGAAGCAATGGATTAGCAGTTGCCCTTCGTCGGTTTCTCGGATCGAGAGGGAGGGCGTTTTGTCTTCGTGCGCCGGGCAGCGCGCGACCCAGCGGCCGGGGCCGGTTTGCCGCACTTTGTCCAGGCGGCCGAGGAGGTTTTCGACGTTCATGGTTTCTCGCTATCGGGTGGTGACAGCGAGCCAGGGAAAGCCCATAATCAAACGAGGTGGTTTTGAATGTAGGCTTGGGGCCGGCTCGCCGTGAGGCGGTCGGCCTTAATTCTTGGGGCTTTCGGGAACGCCGTAACGCTCCAGCCACTCCCTGAGCAAAACGCTCACATAATCCTCGACGGTCTTGCCCGAGCGTTCGGCGGTGGCGCGTAACGCCTCATATTCGCGCTCGGCTAGCGGGATTGTCACCTCCTCGCGCACGGTGTCGGCATCCGCCACGGTCGCGACTCGACTGGCCTGCTCCAAAACGTCCACGATGCCGTTTAAGAGCAGCCAGAATCCGTATCGGCTTCCCTTTGTATTTAGAAGTCGATAACCGTCGTCTTTTTCGTTGCCGCCGAATAAATCGGCCAGTGTTTCCAGTACGGCCGCACAATTGCTGATCGTATCGCCGATGTTGTAGGGGTGGGCCAGCGGGAGGGTCGCCAGCAGGGGATTGCGGGGGAAGCGTGCAGCGGATGATTACTGGCCATTGGGTGGCCTCCTATGCGATTTAAGGATTGACCCGCGCTTGAGCGTGGCGGGGTAGGCGCTCCTAACGGCACATAGACCGTCCGGGTCCTTACGGATACCCGACGCCTCCCCAAAGAAATTGGGCAGGCACAAAAAAACCGCTCGCAGTGCGGGGTACTGCTATGTGAAGTTAGGAGACTCCAGCTTAAGCCCGCAGACGCTGGACCGCAAGACGCAAGGCTCATGCCGGCTGGCCTCCGGCGCCGGACCTGCTGGGCGCTCATGCCGGCTCCCCTTCGACGTGGTTGTTCCGGGTGCGGCGGGCGATAAATGCCTCAACATCGCTGGCGCGGTACTTGACCCTTCGTCCGATCTTGACGTAGGGAAGGTTGTAGCGCCCAGTCGTGCGCCAGACGTTGAGCGTGTCGGGAGACATGCCCAACCGGTCGGCGGCTTGTTCCGGGGTCAAAAGGGGGTCGGGTGTGGTTGACATTCGGCTGCCTCGAAATCGTCTAAGAATCGCGGGGCAGTTTGAAGCGGCTTTCAGTGCATGGTAAGGACAAGAATTCGGCGGGCTATTCTTGTCCCGGACAAGAATTCGGTCGCTATTTTTGTCCCCCCAAAACGCGCTGCACGAAATGGACCGCCGGGCGGTCGCCCTCGGCTTTCAGCCGCCAATGTCCATATTCGGCTTCCCGCTCTCCGAAGAACCAAAGCCAACCAGGTCCCGAGATTTCGAAATCAGTGTCGCTGAATCGGAGCGTGGCGGTTTCCTCGAAGAACTGGGAGAGATAGCGGTTCTCGGCTTCCGTGGCGACGTGGAATTCATAGCGCTTGTTGATTTCTCGCACGGCCTGTTGTCTCACGCGCCGCACGGCGCGGCTGTCGCTGTATCCGAACATTGAAACGAGCGCCTCGTCCGCTTCCTCGCACTTCATATTTTTGAAACCGCAGTGCCATCTGTGGGCCAGTAGCAAGCCCGCTTTTTTCGCCAGGTTCCGCTTTCTCCCTTTGCGGGGGGTGGCCTCGGGGTCGGGGGTATAGATCACCCAAGCATGGAGGGAGAAAAGATCGGAGGATTCTGGATCGAGGATGGCGCCGGTAGCGAACTGGTGGCCATCGGCGTTGAAAATGTCGTGCAGCGCCAGACTGATCAGAGTTTTTTTCATGGTGCCCTCACAGCGCGACCCTCACGAAAAAAGGGTCGCCCCATCGGGCCGGCGTGAGGGGTCCGGCCTTTTCGGCGGCCAAACCTAGATGGGGCGAAGTCGGTCGGTTGCGGCGATGTTCGTCACGGCGGCGCTCGGTTTCGCGCCGACGGCTTTCAAAATGAAATCGCTGATGCGCTGCATCGGGTCCCGCAGGCGCTCGACTGAAATTTGCAGATAACCCTGGGTCACGTCCGCGCCAGTCTGGTGGTTCACCAGCGCCTTGAGCGTGTAGCCGGGGATGTCCAGGCTTTCGGCCACGGTGATGAAGGTGCGGCGTAGGTCGTGAACCATCCTCGGGGTGCCGGCCGCGTCGGCCACCTTGTGGCAAGCTTCGAGGACGGCGCTGTAGCTTCCCTCGCCGGTCGGGCTGGGGAATACGTGAGGCGAGCGGTCCCGGTCAGGTCGGCCGGCCAGCAAAGCCTCCAGGTCGGTCGAGAGCGGCAAGGTCAGCGGGCGGTGGTTTTTGGTTTCTGGGACGTGCAGCGTTCGGGCGGTCAGGTCCACATGCTCCCAGCGCAGCGTGCTGGCCTCCCGCTTGCGCAGTCCGGTCAGCAGGATCAACCGCAGCAAATCGCGCGGGGTGGAGTCGAGCGGTTCGGTCGCCCGCCACCAGTCGCCCAGCTTGGTGAACGGGATGCAGCCCTGCCGCCGGGGTAGCTCGCACCAGGCGCGGGTGCTGGAAAGCCGTTTGACCGGGTTGTCGGCGATCAGCGGCTTGCCGTTGTGTTCGTAGCGGGCGGCGAATTTGAACAGTGCGCTCAGGACCGTACCCGCCAAGTTGGCGATGCCGGGTCCGCGTTCGATCAGTTGCCGGTGGCGGCGCTCCACCTGATCGCGCGTGATGGACACCAGCGGCCGGGCTTTCCAGTCGGCGAAGGCTCCGGCCTCGTCTTCCACCAGCCAGCGGTACATCTCGACAGTCTTTGGCCGCAGCGGGCGGGCCGCCAAATAATCGTCCAGCACCTCGCCCAAGGTGATGGCGCGGGCCTTGGCGGCGCGGCGTTCCGCGATCGGGTTGACGCCTTCCACCAGCCGGGCCAGCGTCGCCTGAGCCAAGCGGCGGGCCTGCTCCACGGTCAGCGGCGGGAAGCGCCCCAAGGTGACGCGCACCGGCCGGCCTTCGAGTTTCCGGTACACCATGAAGGACCGGCACCCGGACGCCGAAACCGACAGCACCAGGCCGGGGGTGCGCTCGTCGTGGTAGTAGCGGCGTCCCGCGTCCGGGACGGGCAGGCCGAGCAGGGCGGTTTTGGTGAAGGGCAGGCGGTTTTGGGGCGGTGGTGCCATCGGCCGGTGCTACTCGGGTGCTACTCCGCAGAGAAATCTAGGGGTGTTTCGGGTAATTTAGAGAAAACTGATCAACCGGGTTAAAGGGTTGATTCGTTAGCGATTATAGGTCTAGGGAAGCGTGGGGAAAAGCGGGGAAAACAAACTTGTTCTTAAGTTTTCCTTAAGGATGATCGGCCACACTAAAGCGCGATGAGGGGCTGGATCATTCCCGATTCCAGTCAATTCACATGGCAAGAGAGGTGATGGCCGTGCAAGTTCCCAGCAAATTCAAAAGCAGTGTAATTGCAGTCGCTTTGGCGACGGGCGGCGCCGTTCTGGCAACCGGGGTTTTGACGCCCGCGCTGGCGTTCGATAATGCCCCGCAAACCCGGGTGGAGATGACCGTCCCCGATTTTAGCGCGCTCGTGGCGCAGAATTCCGCCGCGGTAGTGAACGTCAGCGTCACCGGCAAGAGCGCACCGGCCTTGGCTTGGCAGGGTGTACCCGACTCGGACGACGAGGACAACCCCTTCGGTGAGTTTTTCAAACATTTTCCCAAACCTCCCATGCCGCCGGGCGGCAAGGGTATGCCGCTGCAAGGTTTGGGGTCCGGTTTCATCATCTCAGCCGACGGTTATATCATCACCAACCGTCATGTGGTCGATGGCGCGGACAAAATCACCGTCAAGCTGAACGACAAGCGCCAGTTTCCGGCCACACTGATCGGTAGCGACGAGCAATCCGATATCGCGCTGTTGAAGATCGACGCCAGGGATTTACCGATGGTGGCCATCGGCGATGCCGCCAGCCTCAAGGTCGGCCAGTGGGTGTTTGCCATCGGTGCGCCGTTCGGCTTGGAGCGCACGGCCACCAAGGGCATCGTCAGCGCGCTGGGCCGGTCTTTGCCGAACGATACCTATGTGCCGTTCATTCAGACCGACGTGCCGATCAATCCCGGTAACTCGGGTGGGCCGCTGTTCGATTTGACCGGCAAGGTGGTTGGCATCAACTCGCAGATTTTCAGTCGCAGCGGCGGCTATATGGGGTTGTCGTTCGCCATTCCGGTCGACGTGGCGATGGAGGTGGTCGCGCAACTGAAGGCCGATGGCCACGTCACGCGGGGCTGGCTGGGGATCACCTTGCAAGAAGTCACGCAAGATCTGGCCCGTTCGTTCAATTTGGCGCAACCGCGCGGCGCGCTGGTGTCGGAGGTCAACGCCGGTGGTCCCGCCGCCAAGTCCGGCTTGAAAGCCGGCGATATCATCGTTGCTTACGCCGGTAAACCGATCAACGACAGTGCCGATTTGCCGCCCTTGGTCGGTACGACCAAGCCGGGCGCGAACAAGACCCTGACCGTGATCCGCGCTGGCAAGGAGCAAGAGATCGCCGTAACGCTGGGCCAACTACCGGATAAGAACCCGCAAGAACTGGCCTTGAATGGCCCGCCGGATGACGGTTCCCCGCGCCTGAACGTCGCGGTCGCCGATGTGCCGGCCGGACAACCCGGCGCCGGTGAAGGGGTACTGGTGCAGCAGGTTGGCCCTGGTCCGGCGGCCGAAGCGGGCGTGCGGCCGGGCGATATTTTGCTGAGCCTGAACAATCAAAAGGTTAAAAATGTCGCCCATCTCCAGCAACTGGTGCGGGAGCTGCCGCGCGGCAAACGGATTCCGTTGCTGGTCAAACGCGGCAACGGCGCGCTGTACCTTGCGGGGAAAGTGCCGGCCGCCGGCGAGCGACCGGTCTGATGCGCCAAACCGCGACCGCTGGCGCGATCATGGCGGCGCGGTGCTTGGAAGCGTGGCGCGCGCCTCTTAAGCACCCGCCGCCGGAATCGGGCTACTTTAAGGCCGCGATGCCCGCGCCGTAGTTGATATGGAACGGAGCGCCATCCAGAATGAGCGCGGGGACCGATTGGACGCCTTTGGCTTCGGCCTCCGCGACCCGGTTCCGCTGTTCTCCCAGATGGACGATTTCCAC
>DPWB01000392.1:19736-28961 GCA_003527885.1 Candidatus Competibacteraceae bacterium | reverse complement strand
TGTGAGGTCTTCTAAGATTTTTTTTTCAAGCAGAAGACGGCATACGAGATCTAGTACGGTCTCGTGGGCTCGGAGATGTGTATAAGAGACAGACTGGAAATTTTATTCGGGGGGCTTTCGCTGTCCGCCCGCACATTGCAACACTGGGCCAGTGCGGCGCGCGACGGGTTCGAGCGGGCCGCCGGCAACGACCGTCAGCCGCCGATTAGCCGCTATGAAGCGCTCGTAGCCCGCTTGAAGGCGGAACCGTTGGCGGTACGCGCCCGGTACGGCCAAGCGGCGCTGGCTGAGAAAATCCGCAGTTTCGCCGGGGCGCTCAACGAGTCGGACGGGTCTGCCGCCCGGCGTTGGCTCGATGGCTTGCTGGCCCATCAGGGGCCGACGCTGGATGAGCGGGTTGTGCTGCGCTGCCAGATGGCGGTGCGGCTGGTCGGCTGGCTGGCGCAGCCGACCACCGACCTGGCAACGCCCTCGTTGACGGCGCTCGCCACCCGGTATCGCCACGACCTCGCCTGGGTGGACTGGGCGCGGAACGTGCTGCTGGAGGGGGATGATTCGGCGGAACTGGCCGGGGCCTATGCCCGGCTTCGGGACTGCGTGCATCAGCGGCGCGAGGCGTTCGACCGCAGTTTTGCCGAAGCGCTGGCGACGGGCATCCCGGATGGTGCGGCCCTGATCCCCATCGAAGCGGCGCTGACCCGCGCTGTCGTTCCCATGGCCGCAGCCGGTCGAATCCTGCTGATCGTGGTGGACGGTATGAGCATTGCCGTGTTTCTGGAACTGCATCAGAGCCTGAAGCAACACGGTTGGTCGCCATGCCAGCGGACGCCAGGAACCGGCGCAACGCTGCTGGCCATGCTGCCGTCCACCACTGAGGCTTCACGCACTTCCCTGTTCTGCGGGCGACCGTGCACAGGTTCCGCTGCCACCGAACACGCCGAATTCAAACGCTTTCCGGCGCTGGTTGCGCCGTCGGTGGCTGGCAAACCGCCGCTGCTGTTTCACAAAAAGGATTTGCTGGATCGTTCGGGCGTCGCGCTGGCCGATGATCTGCGGGCGGCGCTAAACGACACCCGGCAACGGGTCGTCGCGGTGGTCATCAATGCGGTGGACGATCACCTGATGAAAGCCGATCAGCTCCGGTTACGCTGGACTATTGCCCAGTTCAAGGGCCTGGATGCCTTATTGGCGGAGGCGCGCTCGTCCGAACGCACGGTGATTTTGAGCAGCGACCACGGCCATCTTCTGGATCAGGACACCGAGTTACGCGCCTCCAGCCCCAGCGCCCGCTGGCGCGAACCGAGCCTGGAGTGCTATCCCGGTGAGATCAAGCTTGGTGGCGCCCGCGTGAAAGCGGCCTGTGGTCTGGATGAAGTGATGCTGGCCTGGAGCGAGCGGCTGCGCTATGCCAGCAAGCGCAACGGCTATCACGGCGGCTGTTCCCCGCAGGAAGCGCTGGCGCCTGTCGCCAGCTATCGGCATGGCCCCAGGATGGATGACGGCTGGTATGGCAGTGACGAAGCACCACCGATTTGGTGGCGACTTTAGCGGTGTCGATTTGCAATCATTGGGCTACTCTAATGACCGTATGCCGATATGGGCTACACCGCCGAGAAACTCAATAACCCATTGATTTTCAAATAATGAAAACCCTGACCCTCACCCGACCCGACGACTGGCATCTCCATGTCCGCGATGGCGACGCCATGCGCGCGGTTGTGCCACACACGGCCCACCAGTTCGCCCGCGCCATCATCATGCCCAACCTGCGCCCGCCGGTGACCACCACCGAGCAGGCGCTGGCCTATCGAACGCGGATTCTGGACGCCGTTCCGGCCGGGTCGGATTTTCAGCCGTTGATGACGCTGTATCTGACCGACAACACACCACCTGCTGAAATCGACCGCGCCAAGGCATCCGGTCAGGTCGTCGCCTGCAAGCTGTATCCCGCTGGCGCGACCACTCATTCCGATTCTGGCGTGACCGATGTGCGGAAAATCCACCCGGTGCTGGAGGCGATGCAAGCGCGGGGATTGCTGTTGCTGGTGCATGGCGAAGTGACTGACCCGGCAGTCGATATTTTTGACCGTGAAGCGGTATTCATCGAACGGATATTGATCCCTATCGTCAACGATTTTCCCGCCCTGAAAATCGTGCTGGAACACATCACCACGCAAGACGCGGCGGACTACGTGCGGCAAGCGCCGGCCACGGTCGCCGCCACCATCACCGCCCATCATCTGCTGTATAACCGCAACGCCATCTTCCAGGGCGGCATCCGGCCACATTATTACTGCCTGCCGGTTCTCAAGCGCGAACGCCACCGGCAAGCCCTGATCCAAGCCGCGACCGGCGGCAACTCCAAATACTTCCTCGGCACTGACAGCGCGCCGCATCCCCAACAGGGCAAGGAAGCGGCCTGCGGTTGCGCGGGATGTTTCACCGCTCACGCCGCGCTGGAGCTTTACGCCGAGGCGTTCGATGCGGTCGGCGCGCTGGAGCGCTTGGAAGCCTTTGCCAGCTTTCACGGCCCCGATTTTTACGGCCTGCCGCGCAATACTGGCACGATCACCCTGCGCCGTCAGGCGACATTGGTACCCGAACGGTTGCCCTTCGGCGCGGATGAATTGGTCCCACTGCGGGCCGAGGAAACGCTGGCTTGGCGCGTCGCATCAGCAGCGGCTGACCAACCCCGCTCATCCCAATTCCAACACGTCTCCATTACCCAGGAATAAATCCGTTTGGGAACCGTTACGGGCGGTACCTCGCTGCACCGGCAGGCCGATTTCCAGCATTTTTTCGACCGCCGTGCGCCCGGTGCAATGATTGCAAGCCAGTTTGTCGATGTGGTAGCCGCGCAGGCCGTTGATGATGTGATCGCGGGCTTCATCCCAATCATCCAGCGGCGCGATGTGCAGCCCGCCGTAGAGCGCGTGAATCCGCTCGCCGCCGACGAAATGCTGGCGGGCATAATCGAGCAGATTGAGCACGCCGCCATGACCGCAACCGGTCACCATCGCGATACCGCGATCGTGGAGGTGGGCGTAGAGCACGTTTTCGCCGCCGACTTTCAGCAGCGTATTCATCGAAAAACTGACCAACGCCAGACCGCGAAACAGAATCTGGGGTTGGTCGGCGGCCACGGTGACGACCGATCCGGTATGGCCTTGTTGGCGGATCAGATCGAAACCCGCTTCATGAAACCCTTCGGGCACGTAAACGGTGATTCCGGGACAGTGCTTGAGGGTCGAGCCGATTCCCCAGAAATGATCGAAATGCTCGTGGCTGATGATGAGCGCTTCGATCTCGCCTTCCCGCAATAGCCGATCGATGCCTTCCTCGGCGAAACGCCGATCCATCCAGGCCGGATTCCAGCCGGTGTCGAACAGCAGACGGCGCACGCTCCCGTCGATCTGCTCCGCCTCCAGCAAGGCCGAGAAGCCCGCGGCGTTATCCGCGTGCAGCGTGCCAAGCGGCGGCCAGGGAATGGCGTACTGATCGGTTTCAGCGCCACCGGCTTCACGAATGTCGCCAAATACGGTATCGGTATCGAACCAACCCGTTTCGGAAATGCAGCGGATCGTCAGCCGTTTCAAGACGCCTATATCGAGTTTGCGAGCGGTTGTCATGGCAGTTCTCCCATGATTAAGGAGGGGGTTTGTCCTCTATCGACCTACCGATAAGATTCTTCGAATGAAGCCGCAGTATTTCTGATCTGTACCACGTTATTGCAGTTCCCAGTATCTACAATTGAAATCCGACCCGAGTGACGTTTGATCGGCCCAAGCGAGCTCATCCCATCAAACCACCTCCAATGAGAGTAATCTTGTTAGAGCTGTTTTGGGCGGGTCTGGGCAATAGACCTTTGATTTGGCGCAGCCAACCCGATACGAGCGGTACCGGCGGGTAGCGCGCACCAGCCATCGGGGAGATCATGACCTGAATCCGAGGGCGATAACCCAAGTGCGCCGGAACGGGCGGGAGACAACCCGCCGCGCGAAGCATGAATGAGACCTGACTCAAGGGGATGCGTGATGGCGATGACGGACAACTTATCGGGCGGGCTACTGCGTGGTCTGGTCTTGCTGCTGGCTGCGTTCATCACGGCTGGAGCGACCGGCGCCGCCGAACCGTCCTGGGAAGACCTCGAAAAAACCGCGCGCGGTCAAACCGTATACTGGAACGGCTGGGGTGGCGATGAAAAAGTCAACGCCTACATCGCCTGGGTCGGCGAACAGGTCAAGGACCGTTACGGCATCACGCTCCACCACGTGAAGGTGGCCGACATCGCCGAAACCGTGTCGCGGATTCTGGCGGAAAAATACGCCGGCCGACACGAAAAGGGCACGGTGGATCTGCTGTGGATCAACGGCGAAAATTTTCACACCATGAAGGATAACGGCTTATTGTTCGGGCCTTTCTCCGAGCGGCTGCCCAACTACCCTTCGGTCGATACCGTCACCATCCCGAGCACCAAGCTGGATTTCACCGAGCCGGTCGACGGCATGGAAGCCCCCTGGGGCAAGGCCCAGATCGTTTTCATTCACGACCCGACGCAACTGCCCAATCCGCCGAAGTCAGCCCCTGAACTGATGGCTTACGCCAAGGCGCACCCCGGCCGGTTCACCTATCCAGAACCGCCGGATACGCTCGGCTCGACCTTTCTCAAACAGATTCTCATCGAACTGACCGACCAGCAAGAAGCCTTGCAAAAACCGGTGAACGAAACCAGTTTCGGGCCGGTGACCGCACCGTTGTGGGGGTGGCTGGACGAAATCCGCCCGCACCTCTGGCGGCAAGGCCACACCTTCCCCCAAAGCGCGCCGGCGCTGCGCCAACTGCTGGCGGACGGCGAAATCGATCTCGCGTTCAGCCTCAACCCCAACGACGCTTCGGCGGAAATCGAAAAAGGTAACCTGCGGAACACGGTGCGCACCTACGTCTTGGCCGGCGGCACCATCGGCAACACCCATTTCGTCGCCATCCCTTACAATTCCAGCGCCAAGGAGGGCGCGCAGGTCATCGCCAATTTCCTGCTGTCGCCCGAAGCGCAAGCCCGCAAACTGGACCCCACCGTTTGGGGCGATCCGACCGTGCTGGGGCTCGAAAAGTTGACGCCCGCCGACCGCGAGCGATTCACCAGGTTGAAGCGGGGCGTCGCCACGCTTAGCCCTGGCGAACTGGGCACGCCGCTGCCCGAACCGCACCCGAGCTGGATGGAGCGGCTGGAAACCGCATGGCGCGCCCGCTACAGCCGTTAGTTTGAGACGCGTAAGGTGAAGGGTGAGCCTTGGGGCGGGGTTTCGCTTGCCCGCGCGCCGGCGCTGACGCTGTTTTTACTGCTGGCTCCTATCGGGGCCGGCTTGATCGGCACCCTGCTGCCGGCAGTCGGGTGGTTGCCGGTGGTGGGCGCCGCCGATTTTTCCCTGCAACCCTGGCGCGCCCTGCTGGCGGAACCGGGCTTGTGGCGTTCGCTGGGGCTGACGCTGTGGACCGGCTTCGCCACCACCGCGCTGTCGCTGCTGCTGGCGTTGGCGCTGTTGGCGACGTGCTACCACACGGTCTGGCTGCACCGCACCCGCCGCTGGTTGGCCCCGTTGCTGGCGGTCCCCCATGCGGCCTTGGCCTTCGGGCTGGCGTTCCTGATCGCCCCCAGCGGCTGGCTGGCGCGCTGGCTGTCGCCGTGGGCAACCGGCTGGGAGCGACCGCCCGATTTCGCCGGTTTCGGACCCCAAGACCCTTGGGGGTTGAGCCTGGTTCTGGCGCTGACTCTCAAGGAAACGCCGTATCTACTCTTCATGGGGCTGGCCGGTCTGGCGCAATTACCGGTCGACTCCTGGTCGGCCGTGGCTCGCGCGCTCGGCTACGGCCCGGTGACGGCTTTCTTGAAGGTGGTCCTGCCCTCGCTCTACCCGCTGCTGCGCTTGCCGGTGTTCGCCGCGCTGGCTTTCGCGCTGACCGTGGTCGATGTGGCCTTGATCATCGGACCCAGCACGCCGCCGACCCTGGCGGTGCAGGCGCTGCGCTGGTTCAACGATCCGGCGTTGGCCTGGCGCCTGCCCGCGGCGGCGGCGGCCATCCTGCTGACGTTGCTGACCCTGGTTTCGCTGGTGACTTGGGAAGGCGCGCTGCGCGGGCTCGCTCGCTGCAGCCGGTCCTGGCTAATCGGCGGGGCGCGCGGTGGAACAGGCGATACCGCCCGCAAGACGGCGCTTGGCGGCGGCGGGCTGGCGTTGGGGCTGGCGGCTTCCGGCGTGCTGGTCATGGTTCTGTGGTCGTTCGCCCGTCGCTGGACGTTTCCGCTGGCTTGGCCCGACCAGTGGACCTTGGAAAACTGGCGCGGTCAGGCCGACAATCTGCTGGCAATAACGTGGCATACTTTCAGCATCGGCGCGGCGGCGACCGGGCTGGCGCTGGTGTTGTCAGTCGCCTGTCTGGAACATGAAGTCCACCGTCGTCCGACCTTCTCGGGCCGAAGTTTATGGTTGCTGTATCTGCCCCTGCTGGTCCCGCAAGTCGGTTTTCTGTTCGGCATTCAGGTGCTGCTGGCTTGGAGCGGCCTGGATGGCGGCTGGCCGGCGCTGGTCTGGACCCATCTGCTGTTCGTGCTGCCCTATGTGTTCCTGTCGCTGGCCGACCCCTGGCGGGCGTTCGACCCCCGTTACGAACAGACCGCGCTGGCGCTGGGAACCAGTCGCGCCCGCAGCTTCTGGCGGATCAAGTTGCCGATGTTGCGCGGCCCGGTCGCGGTGGCGGCGGCGATGGGTTTTTCGGTCAGCGTCGCGCAGTATCTGCCGACGCTGTTGGCCGGCGCGGGCCGGTACGCGACCGTCACCACGGAGGCGGTCACCCTGGCGAGCGGCGGCAACCGGCGGATCATCGGTATTTTCGCAGCGGTGCAGGCGGTGCTGCCGCTGCTCGGCTTCGCCCTGGCGTTGTGGTTGGCGCGGCGGCGGGACCCTTGAAATGAAGGCTGCCGATGCTCAGGTTTTAATCTTGAAGGCAGTGCGCATCAGCCTGCAAAACCGGCTTTTGTTCGCGCCCTTAAATCTGACGATTCACTCCGGCGAGGTGGTCACGGTCATGGGGCCGAGCGGTTGCGGCAAATCCACCTTGCTCAACTACCTTTGCGGCACCCTGCCGCCCGCGTTTCGCGCCGAAGGGTCCGTGCGACTCGGCGGGCGCGAACTGGTGCATTTGCCGTTGGAGCAACGGCGGGTCGGCATCCTGTTTCAGGACGCGCTGCTGTTCCCTCACCTCACCGTCGCCGAGAATTTGGCGTTTGGGCTAAAAAGCGGACAGTCCCGCCAGGCCCGGCGCTTCCGGGTGGAGACCGCCTTGCGGGACGCGGGCCTGGAAGACGTGGGCAACCGAGATCCGGCGACCTTATCCAGCGGTCAGCGCGCCCGTGCCGCGCTGATGCGCACTTTGCTGGCAGAACCGGCGGCCCTGTTGCTGGACGAACCGTTTTCCAAGCTGGATGCCGAATTGCGGGCGCGGATGCGGACGTTCGTGTTCGAGCACGCCCGCCAGCGGCGCTTGCCCACCTTGCTGGTGACCCACGACCCCGCCGACGCCGACGCCGCTGGCGGACCGCTGATCATGCTGGACCAATCGTCGCCGACTAATGCCGCGAACCAGACGGTGGCGACGGCAGACCCCGAAAGTCCGGCAAGCGTTCCACGTCTCGCTCCGCGCGCCCCGCGCCGCCCATGATCTCCTCCGCCAGCCGGGCAAAGTCGGCCGGCTCGTCGGACAGCAAGTTCTCGTACAGCGTCGGATCCCAGCATTCGATGCGCTGGGCGTAAGCCAGCAGGACCACCGAATCGCGGATGCCGGCGTAATCCAACAGTCGGCGCGGCAACAGCAACCGGCCGCTGGCGTCCAGTTCCAGTTCGGTGGCGCCCCGGTGAAAATAGCGCGCGAAGTCGCGATTTTTCTTGACGTAGGGATTCAGGCGGTCGAGTTCGGCGGTGACGCGCCGCCACTCGGTAAAGGGATACAGCACCAGATGCTGCTCGAAACCCCGGTTGACCACCAAGCGGCCCTCGGCTTCGACCGGCAGCTGTTTTCTCAAGGCGACCGGCAGCGCGATTCGCAGCTTGGAATCGAGCTTGCATTCAAATTCGCCGAGAAAGTTCGCCATCGAATGAATACTATAAGCGAGCGCGGGTCGCGCTCAATCATACAAGAAAGACTGACTGTGCGTCGCGGTTGGGCCGCTTTACCTCGCCTCCCCTAAACGTTTTTGGAAAGCGGCCCCGAACGGCGCCCGATTTTACGCCACCACGATAACGCTATGCTCGGCACGGTAAGGCAATATTTCTACATGATGACCGGCTTATGTCTGGTCCTGTTCGGCGCTGGCTATACCGGGGTCGTGTCGTTTCTGGAGCGCTTGTCCGCCAATGCCCAACGCGCCGAATCGGCCATGCTGACCGATCGCGAAACCCGCGAGCTGGAACGGAAATTCTGGGAAATCCGTTTTTGGGAACAAGCCGCGCTGTCGCAACATCGCCCGGACGCCGAACAGCAGTTCACGGTCTTGCTGAACGCGGCCAAAGCCGCTATCCGCCGGTTGGACCCCAACATTTCCGAGGTGCTGCCGCAAAGTAAAATCGATGAGCTTTCCGCCCTGCTGGGCGACTACGAAAAGCTGTTCAGACGACTCATCCAGCTCAAAACCCAGCGCACGCAAACGCCAGCGGACCAAAATGTCACGCTGGAAACCACGATCGACGCTCTGGATCAAAAATTCGACGATCTGACCGGACGTCTGATTCATGCCCTGTCGGTGATTTCCGCGCGGGCCATCGACAGCTACCAGCGAGAATCCCAAGACAGCAGGACCATTCATTCGCATATCGAGCATTCGCTGCTAGCCTTCACCTTGGTCCTGATGGCGCTGTTCGGTATCCTGCTCCATGCCATGGCCCGCAAGATCATCTGGCCGATCCGCGAGATTTCCCAAGTCGCCCGTCAGGTGCAATCCGGCCAGTTGGGCTCCCGCTTCGTCTCGGGCAACACCGACGAAATCGCCCAACTCGGCTTCGTCATCAACCAGATGCTGGACACCATCCAGCAAAATAACGCCCGACTGACCACCTACCGCAACGATCTGGAAAAATTGGTCGAAGCGCGCACCGAGGAACTCCAGAACGCCAAGGAAGCGGCCGATACCGCCAACCGCGCCAAGAGCGAATTCCTGGCCAACATGAGCCACGA
>DPWB01000392.1:0-19582 GCA_003527885.1 Candidatus Competibacteraceae bacterium | reverse complement strand
ACGCCGATGAACGCGATCATCGGCATGGCCGATCTGCTGGCCGAAACCAAACTCAGCCGCGAGCAACGCAACTATCTGGAAGTGTTCAAGAACGCCGGCGAGAATTTGCTGGTCCTGATCGAAGATATTCTCGATCTGTCAAAAATCGAAGCCGACAAACTGACGCTCGACCGTGAAATCTTCGATCTGGAAAGCTTGCTGAACAAGCAGATCGATCTGGTGGCGATGCGGGCCATGAAAAAGGGGCTCGAACTGGTCCTGCGGATCGCGCCGGAGGTTCCGCTCACCCTCGAAGGCGACCCCCACCGCTTGCAACAGATCTTGACCAACCTGATCGGCAACGCCATCAAATTCACCGAACGCGGTCAAGTGATTCTCGCGGTGGAAAACGACCCCAGCTCGCCCGTTCCGGGACATCTACGCTTCTCGGTAACCGATACCGGCATCGGCATCGCCTCCGAAAAACAGGAGCTTATTTTCAAAGCGTTCACCCAGGCCGACGGCTCGATCAACCGAAAATACGGCGGCACGGGCTTGGGCTTGGCCATCAGCCGGCGGCTGGTCGAGTTGATGGGCGGCAAGATCGGCCTAGAAAGCCAAGCCGGCCAGGGCAGCACGTTCTTTTTCACGGTGCAACTCGGCACGATCTCGCCGGAGCTGACCGCCAAAGCGCTCGCCGCGCCCGCGCTGGCGGACTGGACGGTGTTGGTGGTCGATGATGTCGCCATCAACCGCCTCATCGTCGGCGAAGCCCTGAGCGTGGGTGGCGCGAGCGTCGAGGAGGCGGAAACCGTCGAAGCCGCCTTGGCCAAGTTGCGCGACCGGCCCGCCAGCGACCACCCCCGGCAAATGCTGGTGCTCGATTCGCGACTGCCGGATTGCTCCGGGCCGAATCTGCTGGAGGTTTTGGACCGGGAAGCGGCTTATTCGACCTTGCCGATCATTCTGCTGGGCAGCGGCGAACGCTGCTGTTACGAGATGGCGGAAGCGGCCAGGGGGCGCATCGTCTGCCTGATGAAGCCGATCAAGCGCCAGGTGCTATGGGATGCGGTCAACCAACTCATCAATTACGCCAACGGCCTCCCGCGCGTCGAACCGCGCACCCGCACCCGCATCAGCGGGTTGCTGGCCGGTCAGTCGGAGGATGAGGGCCTGTCCATCCTGATGGCGGACGACTCCAAGGACAACGTCATGCTAATCCGGGCTTATCTCAAACAAACTTCGCACCGTTTGACCCTGGCGGAAGATGGCGCGGCGGCGGTCGAGCTGTTCAAGCGAGGCAGCTACGACTTGATCCTGATGGACGTACAAATGCCTGTCATGGACGGTTACACCGCCACCGGCCTGATTCGCCGGTGGGAACGCGAACAGGGTTACGCGCCGGTGCCGATCATCGCCTTGACCGCCAACGCCTTGAAGGAAGACGAACAGCGCAGCCTGGACGCCGGCTGCAACGGCCATCTGACCAAACCCATCCGCAAGGGCATGTTTTTGGCCGCCATCCAGCACTACATTCGTCCGCCGCTGGCCTGACCGGATCGTTCGGATAGGCGCGGAGCCCATAACCTGCCGCAACCGAAATGGCCCGCCCTTCTCCGCTAAAGTTCAAAGTATCTCGGTCAAGCGCGGGTACTCTGCTTTCCAAAGCTCAAATTATCTATGCAAAGGCTCCCCGAACCTTGGTTAGCATTGAAACTGATACTGATGTTGTTCAGCAACCCTTTATTCACACCCTTAAATTCGGTCAACGGGACAATCACTTCAACGCCGTTTTTTAGCGCGTTGGTGACGATCCATTCCTTGGAATCAATCTTGGTCTCTTTAGCGTCAGCATCTTTCATCCCGATGGCAAACACTTCGTCTCCGCTGGACCCGCGAACCCAGAAGCTGAAATAATCGAAGCCAGAAGCATCGAAATGCTTGGCTGCCGTACTGTCCCAGTGCACTCCCCAACCGCCATCGCGCATGGTGGGAATCACACCGTATTGCAACCGCAAGCCGGATGCGGCCCCAAAAAACCCGAAGACGTTGGTCAATTCAGGCTTGGCGCACTCGCTGTCAAAGCCGGTTTTAACTGAATAATCGGGATTTGACCAAGAAAACTGTGCGCCTCCGTTAGCCTGTGGAAAAAGCTCGGCCAACAAATTAGTGTGAGAAGAAGATGAATAAAAGACGACCCCCATGCCGACGACAGAGGCAACAACCGTCTTTAGCCAACTCAGCGTCCCGACGATTTCTTTGAAGCATTTCAACCGCGCCAAGGCTTCGTCGAACCAGCTTTTGGCCGAGCGAGTGGTTTCCTGAACATCGCTTTCCGGCACGGGAGAAGCGTTGCTTCCCAGTATTCTCCGCCTGACAGACACCTGCCGCTCATCGGCATTGATTTCGGGTTGTTGCATGGCCATCATCATCGCGCTCCTCACTCATGGCTGAATTCACCAGCTCTGCAAGGTTGATCATTACAAATCCCATGCCATGTCTTTCCAACTCTCGTCGTTTAATTAATCGTTTGAAATTACTTATATTGATTCCCTGCACCGAAGCATTTCGAACTGTTGGGCGGCCGGAATGGCCTGGATCAAGTTCATTTGTAACCGGCTCCCATTCACGTTTTGGCTACCGTGAAACGTAGCGCCACGCTCGATGAAAGCGCGCTCCTTGGAAGACGCTTATCGGACCGGTATCGCGCCGTCGCCATCGTTTTCATGCATGGCTAGCGCTATAGGCGGTGAAACTGGCCCGCAAGATCGGGTTTACCCAGATTTCGGTATCGCAGGAGGTCCCGCTGATGAAGTTGGTCTGGCGCGGGGGCACCGCCCGTGGTCGACGCCTAGCTGTCGCCAATCTTGCGCCGCCACGTGGACCAGATCGCCGGTGAATTGGGCGAGGCTCGGCCAGCGCGCTGACGCGCGGATCGAGGAAGTGCCGGGAACCGCTGAAACCGCCCCGCGATCCGGCGATGCGTTCGCGACCGAAACACCGGGCGGGGGCGGTTACGGCGAGCCCGGCCAGCAGCTCCCTAGGTCTCTTCCAGCTCCTTCGGATAAACCCTGACCAGCATGATGCGGGGACCGCTCATCTTCTTCACCACCACATCGAAGTGCTCGAACTCGATTTTTTGACCCTCGTGCGGCACGTCGCCCAGTTTCCACATGATCAAGCCGCCGATCGAATCGACGCTTTCATTTTCGATCTCGATGCCCAATTCCCGCTCCAGCGAGAAAATGGGCAGACTGCCCTTACCGATCAGCGTATCGTCGTCCAGCCGGGTCCAATCGTTCTGGCTCTGGCGGAATTCGTCGCGGATGCCGCCGACCAGCGCGCCCAGCATGTCGTCCAGCGTGATGAAACCATCGGCCTTGCTGCCTTTCTGGCCGACGATGGCAAAATGCGGCGCGCCCTTGCGAAAGCGCCGAAACAGCTCGAAAGCCGGCATGGTGGGCGCGATATAGTGCGCTTGGCGCAGGTAATCGCTGAGAGTGTCGACGGGTTTGCCGTGCTGTTCGGCCAGGAATAAATCCTTCAAATGGATGATGCCCAGCACCGTTTCGCCGTCCTTGGCGAAATAGGGGTAGCGGCTGTAGCGGCTGTGATAGATGGTTTCGAGGTTTTGGGCCAGCGTCCGTCCCTGGTGCAATCCCACCACCTCACCGATGGGCCGCATCAGCTCCGACACTTCCAGATCGCTGAAATCCAAGGTGTGCGCCACGACCCGCAACTCGTCTCGGCTCATCCGTTCCGACGGGTTGCTGTCGCGCAGGATCAGCTTCAGTTCGTCCGCCGAATAGTGGGCTTCATGGCCTTGCGCGCTATCCAGGCCGACCAAACGCAGCACCGCGTTGGCGCTGGCATTTAAGGCCCAAATGGCTGGATACATGCCCCAATAGAACACATAAAGCGGCGCGGCGGTCCACAGTGAAACTTGGTCCGGCCTGCGGATGGCGAGCGATTTAGGGGCGAGTTCACCCACTACAATGTGCAGGAATGTGATGACCGAAAAAGCAAAAAATATAGAAAAGGCGTGAATCAATTCCGGCGAAGTGATATCCAGCCACCCGAATACGGGCTCCAGCAACCGGGCGAAGGCCGGCTCGCCGATCCAGCCCAAAGCCAATGAGGCCAAGGTAATGCCTAACTGACACGCCGATAAATAAGCGTCAAGGTGGGTATGCACCTTAACCAGAATGCTCCCGCGCCAACCGTAACTTTTGGCGACGGCCTGAAGGCGGGTCTGGCGCAATTTGACCAAGCCGAACTCCGCGGCCACGAAAAAACCGTTCAACGCTACCAACAGCAGCGCCGCTATGACTAAACCAATATTTTCCAAACGCGCGCCTCAGTAAAGCGGGAATCCAAGTATAAGAACGCCAGTCCGATCAGACCAGAGCGGTCGGGTGCGGAATTTACGCTAACGCCGGCCTTTTAGCGGTATTTTCACCAGTACTGACCGAAATCCGGTCCCCGCTCCGGCAGGGCGCGCGGCAGACCCTCGCTGTCGACGGCGACATAAACGATCACCGCCTCGGTCACCTTGGCGGTTTGCAGCGTGCCGTCGTGAGCCCGCTGGGTGAACACCTCGACCAAAACCGTGATCGAGGTCGCGCCCGCCTTTTGAACGCGGGCAAAACAGCTGATCAAATCCCCCACAAAGACCGGTTTGTGAAACTTCATGGAGGCGACCGCCACGGTCACCACCGGTCCCCCGGCGTATTCCAGGGCGACGATGCCGCCGGCCACGTCCATCTGGGCCATGATCCAGCCGCCGAAGATTTTGCCGCTGGGATTGGTGTCGGCCGGCATGGCCAAAATGCGGACGGTCGGTTGTCGGTCGCCGGGGAAGCGATCCTGGTTTTCCGGTTCGATGGCGGTCATGTTCTCTCCTGGGAAATGCCGTACCGCCCTCTCAGCCCAGAGGCGGCCGGCGGCGCAAGCGGGTTCGCGCGGATTTTGGCGGGACGGTCCCGCACACCGGCGCCGAATCCGATTATCATAGCCCATACCCAACTCGCCACACCCCTTCACGAGGCTCTAGAAGCACATGGCGCGCAGCAGAACGGTGGCTGTCTACACCAGCGACGACGTCAGCCATTACGGCTTTGAGGACCACCCTTTCAGCGAAGATCGCATCCACGCCTTCTGGGATGAAATGCACATCCGCCAATTCACCGACCAGGTGCGCATCCTGTATCCGACGATGGCGACCGAAGACCAGCTCAGACTGTTCCACACGCCAGACTATGTCGAAAAGGTCAAACACCATTCCAAGATCGGCGAAGGATTGCTGGATTACGGCGACACTCCGGCTTACAAAGGCGTTTACGAGGATGCCGTGAAGGTGGTCGGCTCGGTGATCGACGCCCTGCGCAAGGTGATGAGCGACGAGCTGCGCCGCGTTTTCTTACCCATCGCCGGCCTGCATCACAGTATGCCTAACACCGCGTCCGGCTTTTGCGTGTTCAACGATGTCGGCGTCGCCATCAAGCTGCTGCAACGGGACTACGGCCTGGAACGCATCGCTTACGTGGACATCGACGCCCACCACGGGGACGGGGTGTTTTATCCGTTCGAAAGCGACCCCACCGTTATCTTCGCCGACATTCACGAAGACGGCCGCTACAACTTTCCGCAGACCGGCTTTTCCTACGAAGTCGGCAAGGGTCCAGCCAAGGGCCGCAAGCTCAACATTCCCTTGTTGCCGCTATCGGCCGACGACGATTTTTTGATGATGTGGGACAAGGCCGAAGCCTTTCTACGCCGCTGGGAACCGCAGTTCGTCTTCATGAACTGCGGGGCCGACGGCCTGGGTGGCGACCCGCTGGCCCACTTGCACTATACGGCCCGCGCGCACGGCCGCGCCGCTCGGGGGTTGTGCGAGATCGCCGAAGACTACGCCCAAGGCCGCATCATCGGCGTCGGCGGCGGCGGCTACGATTTACGGAATATCGCCAACGCTTGGACCGCCGTGATCGATTCCTTCCTGGAAGTCCCGATGCGCTGACGATCCTGCCCCCAGGCCGTGCCCAATCGACCTTCGAGCGACCGGCGATGCCCTGAGGCGGTTTCTTGCCGGTCTGTTTCCACGCCGCGCAAGACAGATAGAGTACAATGAGGTTTTTTCATTACGGCCGATTTCCCATAAGGAAAGCGCGAGGCATAGGCGATGCACTGTCCGTTTTGCGGGACGCCCGATACCCGGGTGATCGATTCGCGGTTGTCGGCGGAAGGCGATAAAGTCCGCCGCCGCCGCGAATGCCCGCGTTGCAATACCCGCTTTACCACCTACGAAGTGGCGGAGTTGCTCATGCCGCCGGTGGTGAAGCGCGACGGTCGCCGCGAACCGTTCCTGGACGAAAAACTGCGAACCGGCCTGCTGCGCGCCCTGGAAAAACGCCCGGTCAGCGCGGAACGGATCGAGGAAACCGTGCTGCGCGTCAAAAACCGCGCCCGCGCCAGCGGCGAGCGGGAATTGGGTAGCCAGCGCATCGGTGAATGGCTCATGGCGGAACTGCGTGACCTGGATCAGGTGGCCTACGTCCGTTTCGCGTCGGTCTATTTGAGTTTCGAGGATGTCAACGCCTTCCGCGAGGAAATCGAGCGACTGCAAAAAGCGACTGACGCGGCGGATTCCGAGTAATGCTCCCCGACGATTACCGCCACATGGCGCGGGCGTTGCTGCTGGCGCGGCGCGGGCTTTACAGCACCGACCCGAACCCGAGAGTGGGCTGCGTGCTGGTCCGGGACGGTGAAATCGTCGGGGAGGGCTGGCACGAGCGCACCGGCAAACCGCACGCGGAGGCCAATGCCCTGGAAATCGCCGGGGGGAGCGCGCGCGGCGCGACCGCCTACGTGACCCTGGAGCCTTGCTGCCATTACGGCCGAACCCCGCCTTGCACCGATGCCCTAATGGCGGCGGGCATCACCCGTTTGGTCGCCGCGATGTCCGACCCGAACCCGCAAGTCGCCGGCAAAGGCTTGGCGATTCTGCGCGATGCCGGCATCGCCGTGGACTGTGGCGTGCTGGAGACGGAAGCGCGGGCGCTGAACCCCGGCTTCACCCAGCGCATGATCGCAGGCCGGCCGTTCGTTCGCGTCAAGCTGGCGATGAGTCTGGACGGGCGCACCGCGCTGGCGTCGGGCGAAAGCCGCTGGTTGACCGATGAGGCCGCGCGCCAGGACGTGCAACGGCTGCGGGCGCGCAGTTCGGCGGTTCTGACCGGCAGCGGCACGCTGCTGGCGGACGACCCCGGCCTCAACGTCCGCCTGGCGGAAGCGACGCGTCAGCCGCTGCGGGTGATTCTCGATACCGCATTGCGCACGCCGCCGACCGCGAAAACCTTGCGGTTGCCGGGTCCGGTGCTGATTTTCACCGCCAGCGCCGATCCCGCCAAGCGAGCGGCCTTGCGGGTGGCGGGCGCGGACATCGCCGCTGTTCCCTCCGCCGAGGGTGGCTTGCGGTTGCACGCCATCATGGCGGAACTGGCCCGGCGCGAATGCAACGAGCTGCAGGTCGAAAGCGGCCCGACCTTGGCCGGCGCGTTGTTGCAGGCGGGGTTGGTGGACGAACTCGTGATCTATCTGGCGCCGCTGCTGCTCGGTGACCGGGCGCGCGGCCTGTTTCGGTTGCCGGCCTTGACCCGGATGCAAGACCGCTGGGAGCTGGACACCGTGGAAACGCGCGCGGTGGGGCGCGATTGGCGTCTGACGCTGCGACCGCGTTAGCCGCCGCTCGACCCCGCGCCGCAAGTGCAGTGGGCCATCACCGTCCGAACAGGATAGCACGCTTATGTTCACCGGCATCATCACCGCCGTCGGCGCCATCACCGCCCTGCAACCACGGGGCGGCGACACCCGGCTGCGCGTCGCCACCGGCAAGCTCGACTTGAGCGATGTGCGGCCCGGCGACAGCATCGCCGTCAGCGGCGTCTGCCTGACGGCCGTCGAGCTGCCCGGCGACGGCTTCTGGGCCGACGCCTCGCGCGAGACGCTGGAACGCACCACGCTGGGCGCGGCCAAACCCGGTGCGGCCGTCAATCTGGAAAAAGCGCTGACCCCGACCACCCGGCTCGGCGGCCATCTGGTCAGCGGCCATGTCGATGGCATCGGCACGGTGACCGACTGGCGCTCCGACGGCCGTTCCTGGCGGTTGCGGGTCCAGGCCCCGGATGCGCTGGCTCGCTACATCGCCGCAAAAGGTTCGATCTGCGTGGACGGGGTTAGCCTCACCGTCAACCGGGTCGATGGCGCCGCCTTCGAACTCAACATTGTCCCTCATACCTTGGCGGAAACCACGCTGGCCGATTTTGCGCTGGGACGACGGGTCAATCTCGAAGTAGACTTGATCGCCCGCTATCTGGAGCGCCTGCTGCTGGGCGAGCGCGCCGCGCAACCCGGCGGCGCTCTCACCGAGGCGCTCTTGCGCGAACACGGGTTTTGGAAATAACCATGGCTCTCAATACCATCGATGAAATTCTCGCCGATTTCCGGCAAGGCAAAATGGTCATCCTCATGGACGATGAGGGCCGGGAAAACGAAGGCGATCTGCTGATGGCGGCCTCCATGGTCCGACCCGAGGACATCAATTTCATGGCCCGCTACGGGCGCGGTCTGATCTGCCTGCCGCTGACCCGCGAACGCTGCCAACAGTTGCACCTACCATTGATGGTGCACGACAACTCGGCGCCCTTCTCGACCAACTTCACCGTCTCCATCGAAGCGGCCCGAGGCGTCACCACCGGCATTTCCGCCTACGACCGCGCCCATACGGTCCGCACCGCCGTGCGCCCCGACGCCAAACCCGAAGACTTGGTGCAACCCGGCCACATTTTCCCGCTGATGGCCCAACCCGGCGGCGTGCTCACCCGCGCCGGCCACACCGAGGCCGGCTGCGACCTGGGGCGGCTGGCCGATCTGGAACCGGCGGCGGTGCTGGTCGAAATCCTCAACGACGACGGCACCATGGCCCGGCGGCCCGATCTGGAAGGCTTCGCCCGACAACACGCTTTGAAAATCGGCACCATCGCCGACCTGATCCGGTACCGGATGCAGAATGAAAAGACGGTCGAACGGGTCGCCGATGCGGTGTTGAACACCGAATTTGGTCCGTTCCAGGTGCTGACCTACCAGGACCTGATCAGCCGCCAAGTGCATTTCGCGCTGGTTAAGGGCGACATCAAGCCCGACCGGCCGGCGCTGGTGCGCGTCCACGTCCAACACGTGTTGAGCGACCTGCTGACCTTGCGCCTGCCCGACAGCGGTTGGCCGCTGCGCGCCGCCCTGGAGCGCGTGGCCCAAGAGCCGCCGGGCGTGCTGGTGTTCCTGAGCCGACCCGAAGACCCGGCCGCCTTGATCCGCCGGATGCGCGGCTATCAGTTCGAGACCGGCGAGACGCCGCGCGCCACCGAGCAATCGGTCGAATTGCGCACCTACGGGATCGGCGCTCAAATCCTGCTCGATATCGGCGTGCGGCAAATGCGGGTGTTGAGCGCCCCCAAACGCATCACCGGCTTGTCCGGTTTCAGCCTGGAAGTCGTGGAATACGTCTCCTGACCCGGCTCTCTCCCTTATCACGGAATCCCCCATGACCGACCTCACCACCATCGAAGGCGATTTCACGCCGCCCCCGGATACCCGCATCGCGCTGGTCGCGGCGCGCTTCAACGGCTTCATCGTGCGCAGCTTGGTCGACGGCGCGGCCGACGCCCTGCGCCGTCACGGTGTGCCGGAAACCAGCATCGACCTGATCTGGACCCCCGGCTCGTTCGAATTGCCGCTGGCCGCGCAACGCTTGGCCGCCAGCGAACGCTACGACGGCATCGTCGCTCTCGGCGCGGTTATCCGGGGCGGCACGCCGCATTTCGAATACGTCGCGGGCGAATGCACGAAAGGGCTCGCGAGCGTTTCGCTGCGCTACGATATCCCCGTCGGTTTCGGCGTGCTGACCGTGGACACTATCGATCAAGCCGTCGAACGGGCCGGCACCAAGGCCGGCAACAAAGGTGCCGAGGCGGCCCTGTCGGTATTGGAAATGGTCAGCTTGCTGCGGCGCCTGAAAGCCTGAACATGCGCCAACCCAACCGCAAAAACCTGCCGGGCAAGCGCGCCTGGGCGCGGCGCTGCGCCGCGCAGGCCCTGTACCAGTGGCAATTGACCGATCAGGAACCGTCCCGGATCGCGGCCCAGTTTCTGGCCGACCAGGATTTGGGGAAGGCCGACCCCGACTATTTCCGGGAATTGCTCTTGCAGATTCCCGCGCGCGTGGCGGAGATCGATGCCGTCCTGACGCCTTACCTGGATCGTCCCACCACGCAAATCGATCCGGTGGAATGCGCCATTCTGCGCATCGGCGGTTACGAACTGCTCGCCCACCCGGACCTCAGCTCTCGCATTATCCTCAATGAAGCGATCGAGCTGGCTAAAGTGTTCGGCGCGGAGCAAGGCCATCGCTTCGTCAACGGCGTGCTCGATAAAGTGGCCCGCACCGTGCGCCCGGCCGAGTTTGTCGCCCCCCCCTAAAAAATCGCCGCCGCAGCGACCTCAGCCAGGACCGCACCCACCAAGAACGCCCAGCCGAGGACGCCCGCCCGGATGTCGAAACCCATCACGATCACCCGCGAAATTTTTCAGGTGGGCGGCTACGGTCTGACCGCTCCCGAAGACGCCGCCATCTACCTGATCCATTTCGACGGTCACGCCGCCCTGGTCGATGCCGGCACCGGGCGCGGTCAGGCGCAATTGCTCGACCAAGTCAAAAAAACCGGCGCGCGGCCCGAGCACATCGATTTTCTATTGCTGACGCACTGTCATTACGATCACACGGGGGGCGCGTTCGGCTTGCGCGAGAAACTGGGTTGTCCGGTCATCGCTCACCAGCTGGATGCGGATTTTCTGGAGCGCGGCGACCACGAGGTGACCGCGGCCAGTTGGTACGGCGCCAAGCTTCAGCCGTGTCCGGTGGACCGCCGCTTGAGCGGAGCAGGGCAAAATTTGCCGTTGGGCGAGCGAACCATCACCGCTTTGCATATCCCCGGTCACTCCCCAGGTTCGCTGGCCTTTCTGGTTGAGTCCGACAACCAAAGCGTGCTGTTCGCCCAAGACGTCCATGGTCCCTTGGACGCTCGGCTGCTTTCGAACCGAGGGGATTATCTCGCTTCATTGAACCGGCTGCTGGCCCTGGAAGCCGATATTCTTTGCGAAGGGCATTACGGGATCTTTCGTGGTAAAGAAGCTGTTGCAGATTTTATTCGTACGTTTCTCGACATGGACTCTTGACAGTCGCCGGGAGTTTTTAAAGATAAATCGTCCTGAAACCGGCACTGTCTGGGTCTTGAGCTACGAATACCGAGCTCTGGTGCGAATCACTAAGGCGGCCACCGCGATAAAGCCAAAAGCCAAAGGCCAAGTGATATCGATGGGATGACCCGTACCATACTCGCCTTGTATGGATAGATAGTTATAAACAAGGTCGCCCAAATAATAAAAAATCAAGCCTATCAAGATAAGCCACCAAGGTCGAGCGGTAGGGCCGGTCAAGATAGAGACGACCATCATCGTACCCGCCAGGAGCAAAGGATCGCCCAAGACATACCCTAGCGTCGCCACATAAGAAGCTAACGAATCCGAGTCTTTAAGTTTGGCCAAATTGAATTGGACAGATAACGAAAAAGCGACCAAGAAGAAAAAAGCGCCGCCGACTTTGCCAAATACCGGAATTTTAAAACCAAACGTTCGCTTAAAAAAAATCAGCCCCATCAGAATGAACGGAACCAATAACAGATAGCCGATATCCGAATACCAAGGAAACGGTGTTTCCTGCCCTTCATGAAATAAAGGATAGAGCGCATATAAGATCGCGCCTATCCCCCAACACAATACGCCTGTCCCTAAAAACTTTAGTATCTTATTCATGGAATCCATTCTCGGAAAGGCGCTGGCGGTGTGATAGCAGAAAAAGGCTGCCATGAAAGGAGCCACTATTTGCGCGATCAGCGAATAATTGAAGCGAAGTTGCTGGTCAACGCCTAAAACGAAAAACACCACTATCGGCGCGCACAATGCGATCCAGGTCAGTGCTAGCGTGGCCGCCATTTTAAATACCTCCTATTTTTGAAAATTATTTTAATAATAACACTTTATCGAGAAAACTAATTTGTTCTATTGAGGAACTTACCTACATTATATTAGATAAAATTAAAGAAGTGCTCCTTTTTGGAAACATTATCTAAAATAATGTTCTAATTGTATAGCGTTTTTTTAGGGGTCAGCCTCAGCGTTCCCGCCGTTGCAGGAACTTCGTCACCTCCAAGGCGAACCCCCGTGCCCGCCAGGTACCGGTCGCCGTAACGTGCGTCGTATAAGGCATCACCCACAGCCCGCAATTGGGGATCGCGCCAAACATTTCCAGAATCTGTTCCAGCGGCGCCACCGGATCGCGGTCGCCGACCACCAGCAAGGTTGGCTGAAAGATATTTTCCAGCATCTCCAGCTCGTAGGCGTGATCGGTGGTCGCCGGGTCCAGCGCTTCGGGCACGCGACCGATCACTTCCTCCCAAGCATCCGCCCCCCCCTGTGGCTTATGGATGTCGCTCAACCACTTGTTCATACCGACATCGCGCCAATAATCGGGATTCGCCATGCTGCGGGTGCCGGAGAACGTTTTCCGATCCTTGCGGTAGCCGACCCGATATAGCACCAGCTTGTGGACTCGCCGCGGGTGGTAGAGGGTCAACCACAGCGCTACCGCTCCACCCAGCGAAGAGCCGACCAGATGCGCCTGCGGTAACTGCAACTCGTCCAGCAGTTCCAGCACGGCGCGACCCATGTCGGCGACCGCCAGCCGTTCGGCCACCATCGGGCTGCCGCCGTGGCCGAGATGATCGGGTACGATCACCCGAAAATGACGGGCGAACAAGGGCGTTTGCGGCTGCCACTCCTCTCCGCTCATCCCGCCGCTGTGCAATAAAATCAGCGGTTCGCCCTTGCCGCTTTCGATGTAATGCAGTTTGGCCATGTCTGGGTTCTCAACGCTGGGAGATCGGTGTGAGGATTATAGCTAGCCTCTCGCGCTTGCCGGATAATGGCGCGACCACCATCAGGAGCTTGTCGCATGGCCATGACCTCCCATTATTATCGCGCGCTCGGGCCTCACGGCTTCCATCGGGTTCACTACACCGAATGGGGCAACCCCTTAAATTCCAAGGTGTTGATCTGCGCGCACGGCCTGACCCGCACCGGCCGCGATTTCGACTTTCTCGGCGCGGCGCTGGAGCGGGACTACCGGGTGATCTGCCCGGATGTGATCGGGCGCGGCAGGAGCGATTGGTTGCGGGATAAGGCCGATTACACCTATCCGGTCTATGTCAACGATATGGCGATGCTGCTGGCGCGGATCGACGCGGAACGGGTCGATTGGGTCGGCACTTCGATGGGAGGGCTGATCGGAATGTTTCTGGCGAGTTATCCGGGAACGCCCGTTCACAAACTGCTGGTCAACGATGTCGGGCCGCGTATCCCCGCCGCCGGCCTGAAACGGATCGCCGATTATGTCGGGCGGGTGGTGACGTTCGACAGCATCGACGACATGGACCGCGCGCTGCGCATTTTTTCCGCCGTGTTCGGCGAGCTCACCGACGCGCAATGGCGGCACATGATCGTCCACGGCGCCCGCCAGCTGGAGGATGGCCGCTACACCACCGACTATGACCCCGGCATCGCCGATATCTTTAAAACGATGGAGCTGAAAGATATCGATCTGTGGCCGGTATGGGACGCCATCCGCTGTCCGACCCTGGTGCTGCGCGGCGCACAGTCGGACGTGCTGGATCATGCCGACGCCGTGGCCATGACCGAGCGCGGCCCGAAGGCCACGTTGATCGAGTTTCCCGGCATGGGCCACGCGCCGGCGCTGATGTCCGAGGATCAGATCGCGGTGGTGCGCGACTGGCTGTTGGCGGACTGAAACGGGCGGCCCGCCTACTGCCCGGTCGCTTCGAGCTTGAAAAAGCCCATCAACTGGCGCAGCTTGGCCGCTTGCTCGTCCATCGACTGGCTGGCGGCCGCCGTTTGTTCCACCAGCGCCGCGTTCTGCTGGGTCACCTGATCCAACTGCAAGATCGCTTGGTTGGCCCGATCGATACCACTGGCCTGTTCTCGGCTGGTCGTCGCGATTTCGGCGACTAGGCCGCTGACTTCCTTGACCGATGCCAGAATCTCTTGCAGGGTTCGACCGGACGCATCGACCAACTTGCCGCCTTCTTGAACTTTGCCCGTGCTGTCCTGAATCAATTCCTTGATTTCCTTGGCGGCATCGGCGCTGCGCTGCGCGAGTTTCCTCACCTCGCCCGCCACCACCGTAAAGCCCCGGCCTTGCTCTCCGGCGCGGGCCGCTTCGACGGCGGCGTTGAGCGCCAGCAGATTGGTCTGGAAGGCGATCTCATCGATCAGGCCGATGATGTCGGCAATTCGGCGGCTGCTGGCGTCGATCGAGCGCATGGCGGCAATCGCCCGATCCACCACTTGCCTGCCCCGCTCGGTTTGCGCTTGGGCCGCCGCCGCCAACCGGTTGGCCTGTCCGGCGTGCTCGGCGCTCTGCTGAGCCGCTCCCGTCAGCTCCTCCATGCTGGCCGCCGTTTTTTCCAAAGCGGCCGCCTGCTCTTCGGTACGCTGGCTCAGATCGGCGTTACCTTGCTTGATTTCGGCGGCCGCCGCGCTGACCGTATCGGTCGCCGCGAATACATTGCCGACCGTCTTGCGCAAGCTCCCTTGCATGGTTTGCATGGCGCGCAGCAGTTGACCGATTTCATCGTGAAACCGGTTTTCGAAAACGCCGACCAAATCGCCGTCCGCAATTCGATCGGCGACTTGGACCACCTGGTTAAGCGGCCGCTTGATCGCTCTTATCGAAAAGAAAGCGAACGACAGGGCGATCGTCACCAGAGAAAAAGCCAGCAGCAAACCGAGCCTGGCCTGATTCCGCAACTGTTCAGCGCGATGCATCAGATCGGCGGCCAGCCGGTCTTCCACCTTCTTCAGCAAGTCGATTTTGCCGGTCTGCACCGCAAACCAGTGGCGGGCATCGACGCCTTCGATGGCTTCATTGGCCTTATCGAAAGCGAGCTGGCGCAAGCGCGCCGTTTCATCGACCGATTGACCGACCAGGGTATTTTGGAAAAATGCCTTCTGATCCGCCTCCGCCAGCGATTTGAAGATTCCCAGATAAACGTCCTGCGCGGCGACAATGCCGCTGAATTGGTTGAACATCCCCGCAGCGAAGCCGCGACGCGCAAAAGTGTTGTTCAGGACGGCCCGCTCGATACCGGCTTTTTCCTTGCTTTGCAGGAAGGCCAAATAAGCGGTTGCCGCGATGGCAATTTCGCTGTTGCCGGTTCCTTTGACGATATGGGCGATCAGATTCAGGAAATCGGCATTCAGGTTTGAATAGTGATCGATGGCTTTTTTCGGTTCTATCGCCAGCGCGCTGATCGCCTTGCGCAGGCTTTCGAGTTGGTCGAGCGGCTCCAAAACGGCCTTTAACGCCGCGGTAAACTCACCGCCAAACTTCTCGATAGCGACGGTTTGCAGGGACTGCCTGAGTTCCGCTATCCGTCGGTCGGTACTGGCGCGCTGCTCCAGCAGTTCGCTGCCAAACTGCGCTCCCTTACTCCCCAGCAGGCCGGCTGACATGCCGCGTTCTTTTTGCAGTTCGTGCACTAATTGACTGACTTTAATGGAAAGCCCCGACAAATCTTGAACGGCGGCGACTTCTCTGGTCAGCCTCCATTTGTCGGTGACCACCGTCGTCGCAAAAGCCAGCATGAACAGCAGCGGCATGAGCAGCATGATCGAAAGACGGTATTTTTTTACATTTTCAAACAATGGCATAATCCATTCTCCACCACGTCCCGCGATTCGGCGCCGCCCGATCGGCCACTGCCTTTGATCGGGACAGACGCTCCATTTTTCCACACCATTTTGAAACTCGATTGTAACACCTGCTACAAATTTGTCTGCTCAAAAATCGGCCTTAACGGGCTATTCGCCAAAATCTTCAAGCCGCTTTCGGGCGCCCCAGCATGGTGGCCAGCCAAATGCCCAAGCCGATCAACGCGATACCGGCGGCGTGAAATGCATAGAGCCGTTCTCCCAGAAAGATCATGGACAACACCGCCCCGAAGGCCGGCATCAGGTGCAGGAACTGACCGGTGCGGTTGGCCCCCAACTCCGCCACCGCCCGATTCCAGAAGATATACGCGAGGATCGAGGGCAACAGCGCGAGATAGAGAACGGTCCCCACGGTCGCGACATTGACCGCGACGGCTTGGCCGCGCGTCAAATCCCAAGCATAGAGTGGCCCGAGAATGAGCGTGCCGAACACCATGGTGGTGGCCTGAAAATTCAGCGGTTCGAGTTCGGCCGGTCGCCAGCGCAAGCAGACCGAATACAACGCCCAACTCGACACCGCCGCCAGCACCCATAGATCGCCGTGATTGACCTGACGCGCCAGTAAGGCGTTGAGATCGCCCCGCCCGACGATCACCAGCACCCCGAGCAGCGAAATCAGAATTCCCGACGTTTGCCAGATGGTAACGGTTTGGCGCAGCAGCAAAAACGACAAGCCCACGATCAACACCGGGGTAATCGACAGCATGATCAAGGCGTTGGTGGCGGTGGTTTCCTGGAGACCGATGTAGACGAAGGTGTTGAAATTGACCACGCCGAGCACGCTGAGCAACAGCAGGATGGGCCAATTCCGGCGCAGTAGCGGCCTCTGTTCGTACAGCGAAGCCCACACGAACGGCAACAGCACCACCAAGGCCACCGCCCAGCGCCAGAACGACAGCGCAAACGGGGTAAACACGGCGTGTACCGCCCGGCCCAACACGAAATTGCCGGACCAGAACAGCGTGGTCAGCACCAGCAGCAGATAAGGCGAAGGCTGCCAGGCAGCCAGTAGCCTACTCATATCGAGGCGATAAACCGATCATCGGAAGCCATTGTGCCTTTACGGCGGTTATTTTAATTTACAGTCAGGTTTACGGTTCCTTTCTGTGGAATCCTAGCGCGGATCACAGGCAACATTGGGATAAACTGATGCCCCAACACCCGCAACACCCTCAAGCCCGCTGGACGCCGGATAGTTGGCGGCGCTGCCCGGCGACGCAACTACCGGTTTACGACGATCAACGGGTGCTGGCCGAAGTGGAGGAACGCTTGGCGGCATCGTTGCCGCTGGTGTTTGCCGGCGAGGTCCGCGCCTTGCGCCAACAGCTGGCCGAGGTCGCCGCCGGCCGGGCGTTCCTGCTCCAGGGTGGCGACTGCGCTGAAAGTTTCGGCGATTTCAACGAGCGCACCGTCACCGACACTTTTCGGGTGTTGCTGCAAATGGCGGTGATCTTGACCTTCGCCGCCGCCTGCCCGGTGGTCAAGGTCGGGCGGATGGCCGGCCAGTTCGCCAAACCGCGCAGCGCCCCGACCGAATCGCGCGCCGGAACCACCTTGCCCAGCTACCGTGGCGATATCGTCAACGATCTTGAGTTCGCGGCGGCCTCCCGCCGGCCCGATCCGCGCCGGCAGTTGCGCGCCTACGCGCAAGCGGCGGCAACCTTGAATCTGCTGCGAGCGTTGGCTCAGGGCGGTTACGCCGATCTTCACCGGGTCCAGCAATGGAATCTTGACTTCTTGCGCGCCAATCCGCAAGGCGAGCGCTACCGCGATCTCGCCGACCGCATCAGTGAAACGCTGGCCTTCATGTGCGCCTGCGGGCTGGATGCGGTGACCGATCCGCAAGTGCGCCAAGTGCAGTTCTATACCTCGCACGAAGCGCTGCTGCTGGGCTACGAGCAAGCCTTGACCCGGCGAGAACCCTCGACCGACGACTGGTACGATGGTTCGGCGCATTTTCTGTGGATCGGCGAGCGAACCCGCCAGTTAGACGGCGCGCACCTCGAATTCATGCGCGGCATCGCCAACCCCATCGGCCTCAAAGTGGGGCCGACCGCCGATCCCGATACGCTGTTGCGCCTGCTGGACGTGCTGAATCCCGCCGATTTGCCCGGTCGGTTGACGCTGATTACCCGGATGGGCGCGGACCAGATCGAAACCGCGCTGCCGCCGCTCATTCGCGCGGTTCAACATGAAGGCCGGCAGGTGATCTGGTCGTGCGACCCCATGCACGGCAACACGCGGGAAACCAGCAACGGCTACAAAACGCGCCCGTTCGCCCGGATTCTCGATGAGGTGCGCGCTTTCTTCGCCATCCATCGCGCCGAAGGCAGCTATCCGGGCGGGATGCATTTCGAGCTGACCGGCCAGGACGTGACCGAATGCTTGGGTGGCGCGCAAGCGATCACCGAGCAAGGCTTGGCCGACCGCTATCACACCCAATGCGATCCGCGCCTGAACGCTTCGCAAAGTCTGGAGCTGGCGTTTCTGATCGCCGAAACCTTGAAAGCCTACCGGCTAGCCAGCACGACAGACCACGGTCAACTGGCCGGAACCGCCGACCTATGACCGCCGCGGATCGGGTGCTGCTGGTGATGCAGGCCCCGGATGCCAGCGCCGGCCGCTGCGCCCAGCAACTGCTACAGCGCGGCTATCAGCTCGATTACCGCTATCCGCAAGCCGGTGAACCGCTGCCCGCAACCCTGGAAGGCTACGCCGGCGCGCTGGTGTTCGGCGGGCCGATGAGCGCCAACGACGACGGCCAGCTACCCGGCATTCGGGCGCAACTGGATTGGATTCCCCGAGCCTTGGCGTCCGGCCGGCCGTTTCTGGGGATCTGCTTGGGCGCGCAACTGCTGGCGCGGGTCTTGGGCGCGCCGGTCAAGCCGCACCCGGCGGGTTTGGCGGAAATCGGTTATTTTCCGGTACGGCCGACCGTAGCGGCTCAGACCGTGTTCGACGCGCCGCTCTACGTGTATCACTGGCATCGCGAGGGGTTCGAACTGCCGGCCGGCGCGGAACTGCTGGCCAGCGGCGAGCGTTTTCCGCAGCAAGCCTTCCGCTACGGCGCTAACACCTTCGGGGTGCAGTTCCACCCGGAAGTAGACCTTCGGATTCTCGAAGCGTGGCTGGTGGAAGGCGCGGCGGAACTGGCCGCGCCGGGCGCTCAATCCGCCGCCGAACAACGCGACCGCCACTCACGTCACGACGCGGCGCTGGATCGGTGGCTGGACGGCTTCTTGGATACTTGGCTACATCTTGGGATAGATTGAGCGTCTAGTTTAACGCGGCCAGAGGGCAGCCCATGTGATCGGGCCAACAATTCCATCGGTCACTAACCGTTTCTGGCGCTGGAACGCGATCACGGCCCCATAGGTTTTGGGGCCGAAAATACCATCCGCCACAATGGGGGAACCGAGCTCGCGGAGCCGCTGTTGGACGAGGCGCACGTTGGGCCCTCGACTGCCCTGCCGCAAGAGGGTTCCCGGATAGGCGGGCGCTTTCGCGCCGGGTGGGCTCGGCGGCACCGGCAGCGAGGCCCCGCCCGACCAAGGCCACGGCGAAAGATCGTTGCGCGATGCGGCTCGAACCGACACGTGCATGTGGTGATTGTGAGAGCCCCCGAGACCGTACTCGATCTCTTATG
>DPWB01000310.1:8681-9032 GCA_003527885.1 Candidatus Competibacteraceae bacterium | reverse complement strand
GGAGGGTCTGGTGGGCTTTGAGAGGTGTATAAGAGACAGGGTGTGTCGGCCTGGCGGGGCCGGCCCCGCCAGCGGGCGGGCTGCCTGGTCGACCTGTTGGCGGGCGGGATGGACGACGGACCCGCCCGCGCTTGGCGGCCGGCGCTGGAGCACCTCGCCGCCGGGCTGGTCGATCCCGCGTTCGCCCCCTTTTTCCACGGCGACCCGGTCCCGTTCGGCCCCTGCCAGGACGACGTGGCCCGGCTGTGGGGATTGGGGCGGGGTCTCAACGTGGCGCGGCTGCGGCAGGCGCTGGAACCGCCGTATCTTTGCTAGGTTGAGACCGCTATCGATGACCACCCGATTTTTGGC
>DPWB01000310.1:0-8410 GCA_003527885.1 Candidatus Competibacteraceae bacterium | reverse complement strand
GTATAAGAGACAGATCGATGACCACCCGATTTTTGGCTTTTCTGCGCGATTTGGACGCCGACCTCAAGGCCGGCTTGCAAGAGCAGTTGCGCGTCCTGTGGACCCACCACTCGACCGCGCTCGAAGGCAACACCCTGACGCTCGGCGAGACGTTCTTCGTGCTGTCGGAGGGGATGACCGTGGGCGGCAAGCCGCTCAAGGATCACCTGGAGGTGATGGGCCACGCCCGCGCCATCGATTTGTTGGCCGGGTGGCTTGACCGGGGGGCGGCGCTGGGGGAGAGCGAGTTGTTCGCGCTTCACGAAGCGGTGCAGACGCGGGTGGTGACAGACAGCCTCGCCCCGGTCGGCGGCTGGAAGGTCGAGCCCAACGGCGCGTCGTTTTATCGGGACGGCCGCCTGCACTTCAACGACACCTACGCCGACCCCCGAGACGTGCCGGCGCTGATGGCGGACTGGCTGGCGCTGGCGGCGTCGCGCCGGGGGCAGGCGCTTTCGCCCGAGGAGGCCCGCGCCGCCTACGTGGATCTCCACGCCAGCTTCGTGCGGGTTCACCCCTTCGCCGACGGCAACGGCCGAGTGGCGCGGCTGCTGGCGAACGTTCCGGTGTTGGAGGCGGGCTATCCGCCGCTCGTCCTCCCGCGCGAGCGCCGGGCGGAGTACATCGGCGCCCTGGCGCGGTGGCAGACCGAGGCGGGCAAGGCGACCCCCGAACGGGGATTGCTGCCGGCGCGGGAGAAGCTGGCGGAGCTGGACGCGCTGTGTCGGGAGGCGTGGCGAGACAGCCTCGATCTCGTGGCCGAGTTCCGGGCGCGGCAGGCGAGCCGGCGGCCGTCCGCAGGGCAAAAACCGCTCGCGCCGAACGGTTGAGCGAGAGTCAAGACGGCCAGGATGGACGCTGACTGCATAAATGGGTGCCGAATGCAAACAACAATCAATCAGGTGTCAGCCGGACAACGTTTTTTTCGGCGGCCCCTCTCGCCTTACTTGACAAAATAAGCCTTGGCTAAGACTTCGCCTTGAACGACATTGAGGAACTTGCGCGCCACGTTCGGTTTTCGCTCGGCCATGACATTGAAATCATTGCCGACGTCGAGCGGCGACGGTTTGCCCGGCGCGTTCTGGTTCGAGTGCGGCAGACCGGCGCAGTGCCCGATCTCGTGTAAAAGCGTGGCCCGATCCGGGTTGGGTTCATCCGTGTTGATCGCCACGACCCGGCGGCCGTCC
Organism: Candidatus Competibacteraceae bacterium; assembly: GCA_003527885.1. Classification (GTDB taxonomy): domain Bacteria; phylum Pseudomonadota; class Gammaproteobacteria; order Competibacterales; family Competibacteraceae; genus Competibacter_A. The sequence continues at coordinate 7,184 of DPWB01000310.1, read as the reverse complement.
GCTTCACCGGCTATACCGTGGATATCGATGTTTTGCCTGACCTTGACTAATAGGACGGGAAGCCGATCAGCCGGGATCGATGTCGCTTTTTTTGCTATGTCGATTATTTCCTGGAACTGTGGCCCAAGATAGATCTGTTCGCCATATGGCACATCGTTCGGATGAACAACGACGTCAAGCTTGAAAGCGTCGCCTTGAGATTTGAGAATTTCTTCTGCCTTTTGCCTCAACTCATCGAAAAGCGTGCGGTTGGTGACGAGGCTTTCTGTAAAAACCATGAGTTGGATCTTGGATTGAGTCACCGTCGAGGACACGCCCGCTCTTTTTAAAAAGTTGGCCGCATCTTGAACTTGGCCAGTTTGAGCAAGATCGCCGGGCGCGACTAACGGAAGCTTGCGAGTCCTGATCACGGTCCAAGCATATTCCATGCGTTCCATCCCAAACATCGACCGGTATGCAAACCGCTGCTGGATCAGCTTATCGAGCAACGCTTTCGGTAAGCCGGACAGCGCGTTCAACATTTCTGCCATTGAGAGGGCGTTCAAATTCGTGAATGCGACTGTCCAGTTCTTTTTTAAAGCTACGGCATGCTCGAAGTCTCTGCGCTGCGGGCTCAAGGGATCACCTCAGTTCGCTAATGATGAACGGTAGTTTTTTGTACGGCAGGTTGGGTTGCTTGCACCAGTTCGCACGTTTGCCCAGCTCTCAAAAATACTTCAAAAGCCGGTCGAGCCGGACGATCATGCTGGATATTGAGAACAGATAGCCAAAATCGTGCCATCGTTATCGAGTTTGGAGACTGTCGGAGACTATTGCCGTCTTTCCCCAATCGAAAGCCAGCTACAACGCGGGAGAGGGGTTAAAATGAAATGCGTTTTTTTCCTGCTGTTTCAATATGAAATTATCCAACAGTGTGGTTTGAGCATCTTTCAAAACTCAAAAAAGGTGATTGAGCCTTGTGGGCGAGGGCGGTCAAAAGGGGAAAGAGTCTGAATCAATCACGGCGTGCCTCCTAACTTCTAGGGTTTCCGATCCTTCGGGTCGATTCGGTCGGGATCGACCCGCCGCCGCCTCTTGTGCACCACCTCCGGTAAGGGCGGCTTCTCCCCGCGCTGGGCCGTCTCGCGCGCCCGCGCCTCGGCCGCCCGCCGCTCGATGCCCCGCTGGCGGTTGCGCTCGTGCTCCTCGCGCCGCCGCCGCTTCTCCGCCGCCTTGCGCTCCCGCTCGGCGATCCGCGCCGCCTTGGCCGCCTGCTGGGCCTTCTCCAGCGCCCGGTTTTGCCGGTGGCGGACCGACGCCTCTTTCTGCCGCTTCTGGTGCTCCCCCAACAGCCGGACCGCCTCGCCGCGGGCCTGGGCGTCCACCTCCCCGCACGGGTTGCCGTCCAGGTCGTGGCGCCGGCCGCCCGGCCGGTGCAGGAGCGCCAGGAGGTAACCGGCCCGGCCGGTGTGGTTGGCCAGCACCCGGCGCAGCAGGTCCGGTTCGGCCGGCTCGCCGAGGGCGAGCAACCGGGCGAGGATGTCGGTTTCGATCCCGAGCTTCAAGGGTAGCAAAGCGTCGTAATCGGCCGGGAACGCCTTGGGGAAGAGCTCCATCAGGCGGCGGTGCAGGGCGGCGGCTTGTTTTTTGGGGCGGGACATGGGTCGGGTGCGTGAGGACGAACGCGAGAAAGGGGTTCAATATTTCGGGGCCAGACCGGCCTGCTTGCAAAGCTCGTTGGCCGTGATGCGGTCGAATTGCCGGTGGCGCTTGACGGGAACGGCCTTTCCGCCGTCCGTGTAAATCGAATGGTTGGCCCCTTCGCGAAGCAGGCGAAATCCGTTGGCTTCGAGGTATTTCACCACATCACGTCGGCTCACTGACAAGGTCTACCTCCACGGGGAGCTGCTCGATCAACGCACCTTGGGGGGGGAGCTCCTTGCCGAGGTCGCGATACGCCAGAACCATCTCCCGCAACGCGTCTCGCAACAGGGCCCGACATTCATCGAGATCGGCACCCTCGGTGACGACTTCCGGCCATTCGACCAGTTGGCCCATATAGCCTTTTTGGAGGCGGGTGTACTTGGCGGTGTAGCTGTAGAGCACGTCGCGGGCCTCGCGCGTTATCGGAGATTTTTAACATACCGGGTCGGCGGTGGAACCACAACCGACAAGCGGGCGGCGGGGGCGGCGATGGTCCGCTGGAGGGCTGGAGAATTGGCGCAAACGGGTCAAAGCGCCAGCCGGCCGTGCGAGGGACAGGGGTCCGACGCCCCGAACGGCGGATCGGGGTGGGCGGCATCCCGCCAGGGTCCGCCTGCCTGGCCGAGCGGGGTTTTCACGGCGGCGCTGAGGCCGCCAGCGACGGCCATGTGGTCCAGGTCCACGGGGTTGCGGCATCCCAGGTAAACAGCTTAACACCAGAACCGGACCCGAAAAGCAGAGCGCGAAGGCGCGGCGCTTTCGAGGTCCGAATTGATCGCACTGTCATGTAGGGGCTACCTTACAAAAACCGCTCCGTTGGTGAGCGGTGTCGGAAATCCGATCAACCGCTGGAGATCATACTCCGCAAGGCAGGTGCCCGCGTGACCCGTCACGGTTTCTCTGGGTCGCCAGCCGGGCGATCAATTCGTCGCGCGGCGGTTCGCCGCGCTCGAGCGCACCCGAAATACGATGGGCTTTTCCGGGAGAGGGGCGTTTAATGGATCAGGAAAGCGTTGTCCGTTATTGGCATGCCGTGGAGCTTTTACAACCTCAGGCGGCCCCCAAGCTGGCGAGGCGCACCAGCGTTCAAGCGGCCTTCTTTCACGATACGTCTTTGAGGCATCCCGTCCCCGCTTGGGCGCCAGAAAGCCTCGTCGCCCGGCAGGCGCTCCCCAAAAAAAGGATCTGGAGCCACACGCTTTACGCTCATCTGTACGACAGCCGGTGCATCGCCGACCGACTCAAAAAGGTCTTCGGGGCCGATCAGGGCTACCGGGAACCTCAGCGTCGCCAATCGGCCCTGTTCGCCGCGAAGTTCGGGGCGAACGGACATCTGGTCGACGACAGCTTTACGCTCTCCAGCGAAGCGTGGTTTCTGGGGCGGGTTCTCGCCGGCGCGGATTGGGCGCGGGGGTTCGACGAGGACCAAAACCTCCTTCGCGACCGGATCGCGCCGCTGATGGGCGGCCGGGTGTCCGGCGACACCTTGCGCGAATTGACCTGGAAGGTTCTCGGTTTCCTCAACGTGGCGGATTTTTTCGGCGACATGAACCGCCGTCAGCTCCGCTTCCGCTCCCAGCCCGTGAACCCCGACAAGATCGAACCGGAAGACGACCCGTTCAACAGTTTCCTGCTGTCCGATCTGGCCGACGTCGCCGACAGGATAAGTCAGGGCGTCAGCAGCCCGCCGTTGGATCGCTACCTGTCCGAACACGATCCACAAGCGCGCCTGCATATGGACGGCGACCGAGCTTCCCCCGCTCTGATCGACCGGCTGATGCCGGACGCCTACGCCGATGGCTGCTGGCCGAGCGAGCGACATCTGGGACTCGTGCACTCGCAGCAGTTGGCCGTCAACACGGCCCTCGCCACCCTCGGCGAGGGCGGCGGGCTGCTGGGCGTGAACGGTCCGCCGGGCACGGGCAAGACGACGCTCCTGCGCGATTTGATCGCGGCCATCGTCGTCCGGCGCGCCGATGCGCTCGCCAAGCTGCCTCGCGCCTCCTCGGCGTTCGCGGGCGGCGGGCCCGAAACCGCCAACGACGGTGGCAAGCCGCAGAGTTTCCACAGGCTCGACCCCGGCCTGTACGGGTTCGAGATCGTGGTCGCCTCCTCCAACAACGGGGCCGTGGAAAACGTCACGCTCGAATTGCCCCAGCGGGACAAAATCGACGAAAGCTGGTTGCCCGAGGCGGAACATTTCGCCGAACTGGGCGCGTTGATCGCCGGAAAACCCGCGTGGGGCCTGATCTCTGGCGCGCTGGGCAGCAAGGCGAGACGCACCCGGTTCGTGGACCGCTACTTTTACGGCAGGCGTCCGTCCGGCGCCTTGGACCAAGCGGACGGGGCGCCGGACGGCGAGGCAGACCCCGACGCTCGCGACGGCGCCTCCGGTGATGGCGCGAACGGTGGATTGGCCCCGCCACCACCACCGGCTTCGGGGGACGGCGTCGGACGTGGGGGTCACCGCGCCGCGCCTTCCGAAAAAGAAATCGAGAAAAACCCGCAGGGTTTGCGCGACTGGCTCAACGAACGCGCCAAAGTCAACGATTCCCGCACCCCGGAACAACGCAAGGCCCTATGGCGACAAGCCGTCGCCGAGTACGAAACCGCCAAAGCGGAAGCGCGGCGCGCCTGGAGCGGGGCGGCCCGCATCCGGGAATGGATTCAGGCGCTCGAACGGGCGAATCGAGAGAAGCTGGAGAAAACCGAACGGCTGCGGGCGCTCGAACGGGAGTCGGCCGATGCGGTCGGCCGGCTCGTTCGCCTGGATGCCGAGGAAGGCCGGCCCGCCCGCGAAGCGCTCCAGCGCTGCGTGGAAGCGCTCCAAGGGCATCAGGCCCGCAAGCCCGGCTTGCGGGCCAACCTGTTCAGCGTGTGGGGCGCTTGGCGCGCCTGGAAGGCGATGCGGGAGCTGTTGGAAAGCCAGCACGCCCTCGCCAAGTTCGAGTTCGAGCGGCTGGCGCGGCTCGTCGGCCAGCTCGACGCCGCGCGCGCGGCGTCGCAAGAACGGATGACCGAAACCCACCGCGAGCTCCAACGGTTGGAGGAGCGCATCCGGACCCTGCGACAGGACGCCGAAAAGCTCGCCGAAACCCACCGTGCGGATCACCTTCTGACGTGGCTTCACGAGGGGGTAATCGGTCGTGGAGACGCCGTCGAACTGGCCGAGCCGTGGCGCGTCGACGGCTGGCGGCAAGCGCGCGCGCGGGTTTTCATCCGGGCGTTGAAGCTGCATCAGACGTTCTTCGAACTGGAAGCGTTACGGTTGAGCTCCAACCTGCGCTCGATCAACGCCCTGTTGGCGGGAACGCGCTTTCGGGGCGTCTCGCGCGACGCGATCCGCTCGGTTTGGGCGTCGCTGTTCATGGTGGTTCCGGTCTTGAGCAGCACTTTTGCATCCTTCTCGCGGTCGTTCGGCACGTTGGGCGCGGGAGAGATCGGTTGGTTGCTGGCGGACGAAGCGGGCCAAGCGTCCCCGCAAGCCGCCGTCGGCGCGCTGTGGCGGTCCCGGCGAGCGCTCACGGTGGGCGATCCGATGCAGCTCAAGCCCATCGTCACCGTTTCCGATGCGGTGCTGGAACACATGCGGACGCGATACCGCGTCGACGCGCGCTGGTTGCCCAACCGACAGTCCGCGCAGACCCTGGCCGACGACGCCACGCCGTGGGGGCGCATGGCCGGCCCGGCCGGCCACAAGACCTGGGTGGGGCTGCCCTTGGTCGTCCACCGCCGGTGCGATAAACCCATGCATCAGCTCGCCAACCGCATCGCCTACGACGGTGCCATGGTGTACGGGACCATCGCGCCGCCGCCGGAGCGGGAAACGCGGGCCAGCCTACCCACGGGGTGGGTGCAGGCCCGTGGCCCCTCCGAGGGTAACTGGGTTCCCGCCGAAGGCCAGGCGCTGCTGGAGTTGCTCGCGGCCCTTTATGAGGATGGTGTGGAGGGGAAGGACATCTCCGTCATCACGCCCTTCAAGGACGTTCGGAAACGTCTCGGTGAGCTGAAAAGAATCCCGGCGTCCGGGACCATCCACACGATGCAGGGCAAGGAGTCACCCGTGGTCATCTTGGTGTTGGGCGGCAACACAGACCAACCAGGAGCCCGCGACTGGGCGGTTTCCGAACCCAACCTCTTGAACGTGGCGGCGACGCGCGCCAAGCGGCGCTTCTACGTGATCGGCGACAGGCGCGACTGGCGGGATCGCGCGCTGTTTTGCGAGGTCATGGATTTGCTTCCGCTCCTGCGGGTGCCCGCGAGAGGGCAGGGTCCGACCTCCCCGCTCTAGGCGGAAAGCGCGTGAAGCGCGCGGCGGTCTCGGTCAAAACCGCCAGCGCCACGTTTTCCAGAAACGGGATTCCTGACGGCCGTGCCGTCAGAACGCCAGCCGGCCGTGCAAGGGACAGGGGTCCGATACCCCGAGCGGCGGATCGGGATGGGCGGCGTCAGCCGCCAGGGTCCGCCCGCGCTGGCCGAGCGGGATTTTCTCGGCAACGGCACCGAGGGTGCCCGCGACAGCGAGGGGGGTGGGGCCACGGGGTTGCGGCATCCCAGGTGGTCGGATCGGCTCAGAAGGTCTTTTTCCTCGCCCGTGAGACGCCGTTCACTGCTGGCGTCACCCGGAGCGGTGGTATAGCGGATCGGGCGGCTCGGCATGGAGGCGCTCTGGAGGTCGTTGCGGTTATAGCTCACGCTGGACCGGCGACGGGTGGGTCCGCCATGATCAGTTGGTGGACCGCGTTGACGGCGAAATGCAACAGGATCGCCCATTGAATGCGACCGGTGAGGTAAGTTTTTGGTGAATCGCTGTATCAGTGGCCGTTGGAAATGGACAACTCGTTTTTTCGGAGAGGGAAATGGCTGTCGAAGGAATAGCGTCTCGATTGAACTCAGTGTAACATTGTACAAAACATAAATAGTTTACGTAGTGATTTTTCTGCCGTGAAATTTTTGCCAATCGTGTTTAATTTTGAGACAACGCTCGCGGCTTCTCGTGATGATCTGGCGATAGCGAAAGCGCTTTTCGATGATTTTCGGGCGTTTGTTCTCGAAGAACGACAGGTGTTATTACAATCGATCCCTCGAATCGCTTCAGATCAGGAAACCCTAAAAAAACGTGTTCACCGCTTGAAATCGAGTTCGGGTTTCGTGGGAGCGGAGCGGGTTTCACGGGCGGCGGCAGAGCTTCAAAAGCGTTTGCTCGCGCGTGATGCAATCAAGTCGATTGAGGAAGCGCTTCACGCCGTGATCGACGCCATGCAGGAATTTTCAAGCCTTCCTTCTTTTGAAAATGGGTAGTGGCTCACTGAGGGGAGTATAGGTTAGGCTAGGGCGATGAACTGTTATCATTGTGGTAGCGAGCGAACACGCAAGCACGGCAAAACGAGGAACGGCAAGCAGCCTTACCAATGCGGCGGGGGCTGTCTCTTATACACATCTTACGCCGCCGACGAGCGAGCCAGTGTAGATTCTCGTGGTCGCCGAGATCTTAGAAAAAA